>JBEIPS010000180.1:0-2568 GCA_040376915.1 Hylemonella sp. | reverse complement strand
GCTGACCAAGTTCCCGATGCAGATGGTTTTCGGCGACTACGCCACCACGCACCCGACCTGGTCGATTCATCTGAAGAACGCGAGGACCTTCTGCGAGGTGGTCAACAAGCACGGCGGCGACTGCGAGGTGCTGCTGCTGCCTGAGGCCGGCCTGCACGGCAACACCCACATCCCCTTCGCCGATCTGAACAACGAGGCGGTGGCGGCCGAGCTGTCCAAGTGGCTGCGGCGCAAGGGCCTGGACAAATAGGCGCGGCCCTGGCACGCACGGTGCGCATGGATTCCGCGCCGCGGAACAGGCCAACAATCCGCTTGGGGCTGGGCCCGGGCTGATGCATCCTCGGGCGCAGCAGATGCAAGCGCACTGTTTTGCACAGCTTTTGAGGAACACCATGCCCGCGCGTTTTTTTGAAGACTTCCAACTGGGTGATAGCTGGGAAAGCCCGCCCACCCCGGTCTCGGCGGACGAGATCGTGGCCTACGCGCGGGACTTCGATCCGCAGCCCATGCACACCGACGCTGCGCGCGCGGCCACCGGTCCCTTCAAGACGCTGGTTGCGAGCGGCTGGCATGTCGCTGCGCTGGCGATGCGGGAGTTCGTCCGCGCAGGCGGTTACGGCGAAACGCCCATGGTAGGGCTAGGCATCGATGAGCTGCGCTGGCAGGCGCCGGTGCGGGCAGGTGACGTGCTTACCGTCCGCCGCGAGATCGTCGAGCTGCGGCGCTCGGCCTCCAACCCGGCGCAAGGCATTGTGCGCACCCGCGTCACCGTGCGGCGGCAGGACGGCACCGTGGCCATGTCGCTGGTCAGCGCCGGGCGCGTGCCGGCGCGTGCTGCGGCACCCGCGCCCAGTGGGGAGCAGGCATGAACCCGCCGGACCGCCTGGTGCAGGAAGACACCCCGGCCAGTGTGGCGGTGGAACATGCCGCCGATTTCGCGGCCTACGTCGGCCGCCCGCTGGGCGCGAGCGGCTGGGTCAGCCTCGACCAGGCCAGGATCGACGCGTTCGCGGAACTGACCGGCGACGACCACTGGATCCATGTCGACGTGGAACGCGCGAGCCGGGAGATGCCGCAGGGCAAGACCATCGTCCATGGCTTCCTCGTCCTGTCCCTCATCCCTTTCCTGCAGCGCGGCATCTACACGGTGCGGCAGCGCGGCAAGGGCCTGAACTACGGCTGCGACCGTGTGCGCTTCACCGCGCCCGTGCCGGTGGGCTCGCGCGTACGCCTGCGCCAGTCGCTCAAGGAATGCCTGCGGCTGGAGAACGGCGTTCGTCTCACCTTCGAGTCCACCATCGAGATCGAGGGGCAGGAACGCCCCGCGCTGGTGGCCGACACCCTTCTTCAGATCTTTGACCGTTCGCCAGCATGACCAGCACCAACGCCCCCGCTCCGGGCTTCACGCCCTTTCCCGACATCATTGCCGCCCACGCGCAGACGCGCCCCCAGGCCATTGCCTTCCGGGTGGAGGACCGCGCCCTGGACTGGCGGACGCTGCACGAACGCGTCGGCCAGGTGGCGCGCTCGCTGCTGCGCGTCGGCATCGCGCCCGGCGATCGCGTTGCCCTGCTGGGGGCCGCGTCCCTGCCCTATGTCGAATGTCTTTTCGGCGCCATCGCCGCGCGCGCCTGCGTGGTGCCGCTGCCCCTGTCCGCCAATGTCGATACCCTGGAGGCCCTGCTGGCCGATTGCGAAGCCCGGCTGCTCTTCGTCGATGCCGACGCCGGGGACGCCATCCTGGACATGGCCGGGCGGCTGGCTGCCCGCGCAATGCCCGCCGCGCTGCAGGTCATCTCCTACGGTCGCGCGGGGGTGGAGGGCGAGGCGTATGCGGCCTGGCGTGCGCAAGGCCAGTCGCACGAGGGTAAGCATGGAGGCAAGACGGGTGATGCGCCCCTGCCCAGAGCCGACGCCGAGGACCCCTTCAACATCATCTACAGCTCGGGCACCACGGGCCTGCCCAAGGGCATCGTGCACCTGCACGGCATGCGGCAGCAGCAGGCCAGCCGCAAGGGCTTCTTCTCGCCGCAGGCGCGCACGCTGTTGTCCACCCCGATGTACTCGAACACCACCCTCATGCCCATGCTGGGCACGCTGGTCAGCGGCGGCACAACCCTGTTGATGCGCAAGTTCGACGCCGGCCGTTACCTGGCCCTGGCCGCAGCGCAACGCGCCACCCACACCATGCTGGTGCCGGTACAGTACCAGCGCCTGCTGGCCCATCCCGATTTCGCGGGCAGCGAGCTGTCCGCGCTGGAACTCAGCCAGTCCACCGGCGCGCCCATGGACCTGGATCTGAAGCGCGCCATCCTGCAGCGCTGGCCCGGGCGCTTCCTGGAGGTCTACGGCATGACCGAGGGCGGCGGGTCCTGCTTCCTCGACGCGCATGCGCATCCGGACAAGCTGACCACCGTGGGCCGGCCGGCCCACGGCTCGGAGGTATTCCTGATCGACGAGACCGGGCGGCGCCTGCCCGAGGGTCAGGCCGGCGCGGTGGGCGAGGTCGTGGGGCGTTCGCCCTACATGATGGCCGGCTACCACAAGCGGCCCGAAGCGACGGCGCAG
>JBEIPS010000187.1:0-2294 GCA_040376915.1 Hylemonella sp. | reverse complement strand
GTGCTGTCCAGCGCGGTCAGGATGAGCTTGCGCTCGAAACGTTTGGTCAGTTCGTCCCAGACGTCCAGGCGCCCACTGAGCAGCAGGGTCATGGCCTCGGCCTGCAGGCCGCTCTCCCAGTCACCCGTGGCTGGCAGCCCCGCAGCCGGCGAGGCGGCCGGGGCTACCGCTTCCGGCGCACCCGTGCTGCTGACGGACGCAACTGGCGCGGCTGCCACAGCAAATTCACCGGCTACCAGGCCAATCTCGGGCGGCAGGTCCTTGGGTTCGATCACCTGGGCCGGTGCCATGACGGTCAGCCAGTGGCAGATGTTCTCCAACTGGCGCACATTGCCAGGGAAGCCGAAGCGCCCCAGCCGCTCCAGCGCCGCATCCGAGATGCGCTTGGGCTCCACGCCCAGCTGGCGCGCGCTCTGCTGCAGGAAATGACGCGTGAGCATGGGCACGTCCTCGCGCCGCTCGCGCAGCGCGGGCAGGCGCAGGCGGATGACGTTGAGGCGGTGGAACAGGTCTTCGCGGAACACGCCTTCCTTGACGCGTTGCTCCAGATCCTGGTGCGTGGCAGCGATCACGCGCACATTGGCCTTGACGGCGCTGTGCCCGCCCACGCGGTAGAAGTGGCCGTCCGACAGCACGCGCAGCAGACGCGTCTGCAGGTCAAAGGGCATGTCGCCGATCTCGTCCAGGAACAGCGTGCCACCCTCGGCCTGTTCGAAACGGCCGCGGCGCATGGTCTGGGCGCCGGTGAAGGCACCCCGCTCATGGCCAAACAGCTCGGACTCCAGCAGATCCTTGGGGATGGCCGCGGTGTTGATGGCCACGAAAGGCCCGTTGGCGCGCGGCGAATGCTTGTGCAGGGCGCGGGCGACCAGTTCCTTGCCCGAACCCGATTCACCGGTGATCAGCACCGTGACATTGCTTTGCGAGAGCCGGCCGATGGCGCGGAACACGTCCTGCATGGCCGGGGCCTGGCCCAGCATCTCGGGGGCGGCATCGATGGTTTCCTGCGCCACTTCCTCGCGCTGGCTTTCCTCGACCGCGCGACGGATGAGCTCGACGGCCTTGGGCAGGTCGAAAGGTTTGGGCAGGTATTCGAAGGCACCACCCTGGAAGGCCGAGACGGCGCTGTCCAGGTCGGAGAAAGCCGTCATGATGATGACCGGCAGGCCGGGGTGGCGCGCCTTGACCTTTTCCAGCAGCTCCAGGCCGGAGCCGCCCGGCATGCGGATGTCGCTCACCAGGACCTGCGGGCCCTCGCCCTCTTCGTCCAGCGCCGCCAGAACCTCGCGCGGGTTGGTGAAGCTGCGTGTGGGCATCTGCTCGCGCTGCAGCGCCTTCTCCAGCACGAAGCGTATGGACTGGTCATCGTCGGCGATCCAAATCGGCTTCATGTCAGCTCTACCCTTAGGTCATGCTGCCTTTCTCAGGGCAGCGGTATCAATAGTTTGAAATCGGTCCGGCCCGGCTCGCTATCGCACTCGATCAGGCCATGGTGTTGCTGCACAAAGGTTTGCGCCAGCGTCAGCCCCAGGCCGGAGCCGCCTTCCCGTCCCGACACCAGCGGGAAAAAGATGCGGTCCTTGATCGAGTCCGGTACGCCGGGCCCGTTATCGATGACATGCAATTCCAATGCCAGCTTGTAGCGTTGTTTGCCAAAGGTGATCTGGCGCGCGATCCGGGTACGGAAGGTCAGGCGGGCCTCCCCGGCGGCTATGCGCTCGGCCAGGGCCTGGCAGGCGTTGTGCGCGATATTGAGCACCGCCTGGATGAGTTGCTCGCGGTCACCGCGGAACTCGGGGATGGAGGTGTCGTAGTCGCGCACCACACGCAGGCCCCTGGGGAATTCGGCCAGGATGAGGGAGCGCACACGCTCGCAGACCTCGTGCATATTGACGTCCCCCACCACGTGGGGGCGACGGTGCGGCGCCAGCAGGCGGTCCACCAGGGTCTGCAGGCGATCGGCCTCGTGGATGATGACGCGCGTGTACTCGGTCAGCTGGCTGTCGATTTCCATCTCCAGCAGCTGGGCCGCGCCGCGGATGCCGCCCAGGGGGTTTTTGATCTCGTGCGCCAGGTTGCGGATCAGCTCCTTGTTGGCCTGCGCCTGGTCCAGCAGGCGCTCCTCGCGCTCCTGCCGGGCCTGCTGCTCCAAGGGCAGCATCTCGATCAGGATGTCACCCGGCTTGTCGGTCTGCGTGAGGATCACATGGACAGGCAGGGGATCGCGCCCGGGGCGCTTGACCCAGGCGTCGTAACGCAGGGCGGCAAACTCGTTGTCGCGCAGCCCCCCCAGG
>JBEIPS010000177.1:0-2600 GCA_040376915.1 Hylemonella sp. | reverse complement strand
ATCTTGTTGCACAGCGTGCCGGCCACGATCATCAGGTCGGACTGGCGCGGGCTGGCGCGGAACACCTCGGCGCCGAAACGGCCGATGTCGTAGCGGGCCGCCGCCGCGTGCATCATCTCGACCGCACAGCAGGCCAGACCGAAGGTCATGGGCCAGAGCGAGCCGGTCTTGGCCCAGTTCACCACCGTGTCGTAACTGGTGGTGATGAAGCCTTCTTTCATCACGCCTTCAATCATGGCCGTGTTCCTTGTGCAGAAAAATCAGTTCATTCCCAATCGAGGGCGCCCTTTTTCCACTCGTAGGCAAAACCCACGACGAGGATGGCGATGAACACCATGGCCGCCCAGAAGCCCACCGCACCGACTTCCTTGAGCGCCACGGCCCAGGGGAAGAGGAAGGCGATTTCGAGGTCGAACAGGATGAAGAGGATGGCCACGAGGTAGTAACGCACGTCGAATTTCATGCGCGCGTCTTCAAACGCTTCGAAACCACACTCGTAGGGGGAATTTTTGGCCGCGTCGGGACGGTTGGGGCCCAGGACGTAGCCGATGACCTGGGGAAGGATCCCCACGGCAATGCCGACCAAGATGAACAGAAGGACGGGAAGGTATTGATCGAGGCTCATCTTGAAATGCTGATCACCGTTGCGCCGCCCGGGCCATGCCCGGGCAGTCATTTATCTGGTGCCGTCGGCGAGACTCGAACTCGCACAGCTTTCGCCACTACCCCCTCAAGATAGCGTGTCTACCAATTTCACCACGACGGCTGGTCTCTTTTGCCGGGCTCGCATGAGGGCCCGATGGCTTGCCCGGCAAGCCTCAGAGTTTACTCCGAATTCCCCCCTCTGCCCCGACGGGAATTCGCATTTCTTGACTCAGGTCATCGCGACGGAATCTGGGCGGGGCCGGGCGCGGCGGGGGCCGATGCCGGCGCTGCCTCGACCGGCGCCGAGGTGCCCGGAATCTGGGCAGCCGTGTCGGGCGTGGCAGGTGCTGCCGGCGCGGTCACGGCGCTGCCTTCCAGCACGCTGCCGGTGCTGGCCGGGCGCGCATTGCTGAAATAGGCCAGCGCCAGCGTGCTGACGAAGAAGATGGTGGCGAGCACGGCCGTGGTGCGCGAGAGGAAGTTGGCACTGCCGCTGGCGCCGAACAGGCTGCCCGAAGCACCGCCGCCGAAGGCCGCACCCATGTCGGCGCCCTTGCCGTGCTGGATCAGGATCAGGCCGATCATGGCCACTGCCGTGATGATCTGAACCGTGATGATGATGGTGATGATGAAACTCATGTTTACTCCTAAATTCGTAGCATTCGATCAGCGGCTTCAGGCCGCTGCGGCGATGATGGTCAGAAAATCCGGGGCCTTGAGCGAGGCGCCGCCGATCAGGCCGCCGTCGATGTCGGGCTGGCTCAGCAGCTGCGCCGCATTGGCTGCGTTCATGCTGCCGCCGTAGAGAATCCTGATGCGGTCCACCTGCGCGGTAGCGGCCTTGAGCTGCGCGCGCAGCACGGCATGCACCTGCTGCGCCTGCTCGGGCGTGGCGGTCTTGCCGGTGCCGATGGCCCAGACCGGCTCGTAGGCCACCACGATCTCGCTGATGCAGTGCCCGTTGAGGTGGATCACCGCAGCCAGCTGGCGCTTGACCACTTCCTCGGTCTTGCCGGCCTCGCGCTCGGCCAGGGTCTCACCGACGCAGACGATGGGTGTGATGCCACCGGCCAGCGCGTGCTGGGCCTTGGCTGCCACCAGTGCATCGGTCTCGCCGTGGTACAGCCTGCGCTCCGAATGGCCGACGATGGCGTAACGCACACCGAAGTCCTTGAGCATGGCCACCGAGACCTCACCCGTGTAGGCCCCCAGTTCGTGCTGCGAGACATCCTGCGCCCCCAGCTCCACCGGGCTGGTGGCCAGCAGCATCTGGCACTGGGCCAGATAGGGCGCGGGCACGCAGACGGCGATGTCGCAGGCCGGATCCTTCAGGCCGGACAGCAGGCCCTTGAGCAGGGCCTGGTTGGCCGCCAGGCTGCCGTTCATCTTCCAGTTGCCGGCGATCAGCTTTTTCATGCGCCGCTCCAGGTCAGCACGATCTTGCCGATGTGCTGGTTCGATTCCATCAGCACATGGGCCTTGGCGGCACCGCTGCCAGTGGGATCACTCGCGTCCACGGCCGCAAAAGTGCTGTGGATCACGGGCTTGATCTTGCCGGCTTCGATCAGCGGCCAGGCATGCTTGAGGCAGGCCTGCGCAATCGCCTGCTTGAAGGCGATGGGGCGCGGGCGCAGCGTGGAGCCGGTGACGGTCAGGCGGCGGCGCAGCACCAGGCCGGCGTTGAAGCTGCTCTTGGTACCGCCCTGCACGGCGATGATGACGATACGGCCATCCTCGGCCAGGCTCTCGACCTCGCGCGCGACGTACTCGCCGCCCACCATGTCGAGGATCACGTCCACACCCTTGCCGTCCGTCAGGCGCTTGACCTCTTCCTTGAAGTCCTGCGTCTTGTAGTTGATGGCATGGTCGGCGCCCAGCTTCAGGCAGGCGGCGCACTTGTCGTCGCTGCCGGCCGTCACGATGACCTTGGCACCCATGGCCTTGGCCAGCTGGAT
>JBEIPS010000059.1:0-13487 GCA_040376915.1 Hylemonella sp. | reverse complement strand
TTCCTGCTGGGCCTTCATGTCCTTCAGACGCTTGATCGAGGTCTTGACGGTCTTGAAGTTGGTCAGCATGCCGCCCAGCCAGCGCTGGTCAACAAAAGGAACGCCGGCGCGCTGGGCTTCAGCGGCAACGGTCTCGCGGGCGGTGCGCTTGGTACCGACCATCAGGATGGTGCCGCGCTTGGCAGCCAGTTGCTTGGCGAACTTGGCTGCGTCCTGGAACATCGGCAGCGATTTTTCCAGGTTGATGATGTGAATCTTGTTGCGATGGCCGAAGATGAAGGGGGCCATCTTGGGGTTCCAGAAGCGGGTCTGGTGACCGAAATGGACACCGGCTTCCAGCATTTGACGCATGGTCACGGACATGTGAGTAACTCCGAAGGTTGGGTCTAAAATCCGGTCCGATTTGCAACCGTTTGCAACGCAATCCTGCGTTTGACATTCGGCAGCAACACCTGGATGGACCGGTTTGCGATTTGCTTTGCGGCTGCCGGCGCGGGATGCGCAGGCCCTTCCAGCAAAGCCATACGAATATAACACACACGCCTGTCCCATGACACCTGCTGCCGACCTCCACACCACCCGCCAGCGTCTGCTCGCCGGCCAGTCCAGCCCCAGGGCCGAAATCGAGCGGGCCATCACCCGCGCCGGTTCACCGGCCTGCCGGCACGCCTTCCTGCAGACCGATTTCGACGGCGCCCGGGCCCAGGCCGCCGCAGCCGACCCGGCCCGCCAGCCCCTGGCAGGCCTGGCGGTCTCGGTCAAGGACCTGTTCGACGTGGCCGGCCAGGTCAGCCGCGCCGGCTCCCAGGTGCTGAAGGACGCGGCGCCCGCCAGCCAGGATGCCCCGGCCGTGGCCCGTCTGCGCGCTGCCGGCGCTGCCCTCATCGGCCGCACCAATATGAGCGAATTCGCCTACTCCGGTGTGGGCGTCAACCCGCATTACGGCACCCCTGCCAATGCCGTAGCCACCGAAGTGCCACGCGTACCCGGCGGATCTTCCAGCGGCGCAGCGGTCTCGGTCGCCAGCGGCGCGGCTTTTGTCGGCCTGGGCTCGGACACCGGGGGCTCCATCCGCATCCCGGCCGCCCTGCAGGGCCTCGTGGGCTTCAAGAGTACCCAGCGCCTGGTGCCGCTGGAGGGCACCGTACCCCTGTCCACCACCCTGGACACGGCCTGTGCCATGACACGCTCGGTACGCGACGCCATCACCGTGCACGAGATCCTGGCGGCCCGTCGGGTCACGCGCAGCAACGCCCCCTTGGCGCAGTACCGGCTGGCCGTGGTGCCCCAGGTGATGTTCAACGGCATCGACAGCACCGTGGCGCGCGCCTTCGAGCGTAGTCTGCAGGCCCTGCGTGCCGCGGGTGCCCGCATCGAGGAAGTGGCCCTGCCCCAGCTGGACGAACTGGCCGGCCTGCAGGCCAGTGGCGGTTTTGCCGCCGCCGAAAGTTATGCCTGGCATCGGCGCCGGCTGGCCGACCAGGCCGGCCAGTACGACCCGCGGGTGCTGTCACGCATCCAGCGCGGCGCAGCCATCAGCGCGGCCGACTACCTGGACCTGCTGCAGGCGCGACGGGACTGGATCACCCGCGTAGAGCTGGCCCTGGAGGGTTACGACGCCGTGCTCTCCCCTACTGTGCCCATCGTGGCGCCGCCGCTGGCCGAGGTGGCGCCCGGCAGCGAACGCGACGAAGCCTTCTTCCGCATCAATGGCCTGCTGCTGCGCAACCCCAGCGTGGTCAACATGCTGGACGGCTGCGCCATCACCCTGCCCTGTCACGCGCCGGACGAGCTGCCGGTGGGCCTGATGGTCTGGCAAGGCGCAATGCGCGATGATGTGGTCCTGAACCTCGCGCTGCAGATCGAAAACCTGCTGCTCCCGCAACAACAATAATCCCTACCTTCGGCCCGCAGCGCTGCGGGCTGGCAGCATCCACCGTTACATGAAAATTGCAGTCATCGGCGCCGGCATCATCGGCGTCACCACCGCCTGGGAACTGGCCCGCGACGGCCACGAAGTCACCGTCTTCGAACGCCGCATCGCCGCAGCCGAAGAAGGCAGCTTTGCCAACACCGGCATCCTGGCCCCCGGCTACACCGGCCCCTGGGCCGCGCCCGGCATGCCCTTCAACATCCTGCGCCATCTGCTGTCGCGGCACGCACCGGTGCGTTTCTCGCTGCCGCTGTCCAGCAGCGATCTGGGCTGGATTTGGAAAAGCTGGCGCGCCTGCGCCGGCGACTCCTATCTGCTCAACCGCCAGAACGTCCAGGCCCTGGCCCGCTACAGCCGTTCACGCCTGCAGGCGCTGAGCACGGAGCTGGAGTTCGAGTTCGACCGCAGCCAGGGCCTGATGGTGCTGTTGCGCACCGAGCGGGACCATGCCCGGCTGCGCCCCGGGCTGCAGCTGCTGCGCGACCAGGGCGTCGCGCACCGAGAACTCAAGCCCGAAGAAGCGCGCGCCGTCGAGCCCGCGCTCAACCCCGATACCGTCTTCCATGGCGCCTTGCACCTGCCCGAAGACGAGGTCGGCAACTGCCGACAGTTCGCACTGCTGCTCAAGAACGCGGCATTGGCCCTGGGCGTGAAATTTGCCTTCGGCACCACGGTCGAACACCTCAGCCCCGGCGTGGGCATGAACGTACAGCTGACCGGCGAGACGCAGCCGCGCCACTTCGATGCAGCCGTGCTCTGCGCCGGTGTCGACTCTGCCCGCCTGCTGCGGCCGCTGGGCCTGAAGATTCCCATGGCCGCGGTGTATGGCTACTCGGTCAGCGCCACCGTGCGCGAGCCTCTGAACGCGCCGCGCAGCGCCGTGATGGACGAGCGCTACAAGGTGGCGATCGCACGCCTGGGCAACCGCGTGCGCGTCGGCGGCGGCGCCGAACTGGGCGGGCGCCCCGAACGCCAGCGCAAGGACGCGCTGCAGACGCTGTACAAGGTGCTGCAGGACTGGTTCCCCGGTGCGGCCCTGATGTCCAGCGGCGTGCAGACCTGGAAAGGCGCGCGTCCCATGCTGCCCGACGGCCCGCCCCTGCTGGGCGCCAGCGGTGTGCCGGGGCTGTGGCTGAATTGCGGGCATGGCTCCAGCGGCTGGGCCCTGGGCTGCGGCTCGGCACGCGCCCTGGCCGACCTGGTCGCGGGACGACGACCCGAGCTCGCGCTCGAAGGCTTCGGCATAGCACGACTGCGAGGCTGAGGAGGGATTGTGTACAGTAGGCGCACTCCCGGTACACAATGCATCCATGAGCCCCGAACTGTCGCAAAAACTGGCAGCCGCCGTCGACGGCATGCCAGCCTTTCCCAAGAGCGTGCAGGCCATCCTGGACTTGACCCGGGATGTCAACTGCACGCCCAAGGATCTGGTGCAGGTGATCGACAAGGACCCGGTGGTCACGGTCAAGATCCTCAAGGTCGTCAACTCCGCCTACTACAGCCTGCCCAAGCAGATCACCTCGATCAACCACGCGGTGGTTTTTCTGGGCTTCAACACCATCAAGAACCTGGCCCTGGGCATCGCCGCCATAGGCATGCTGCCCAAGAGCAATGCGGCCGGCTTCGACGTGCAGCAATACCTGCTGCACTCGCTGGCCACGGCCAGCATCTCACGCGAACTCGGGACCCTGCAGGGTGACGCCGACCCCATGGACTGCTTCATTGCCGGCCTGCTGCATGATTTCGGCAAGGTGGTGTTCGCCCAGTTCATGCCCGAGGAATTCAAGCTGGCCCTCGAAGCCAGCAAGGCCAACGGTGCCTCACTGCACGAAGCGCTGCGCCAGACCATAGGCGTGGACCACACGGTGGTGGGCGGCATGCTGGTCGAGAAATGGCGCTTCGCACCCCAGCTGATCGAGACCATCCAGAACATGCACGGCCCCGACGTCAAGGACACGCCCATGGTGGCCTGCGTCTTCGCCGCCAACCAGATCGGCAAGAAACTGAAGTTCGGCTTCGGCGGCAACCACTTTGTGGAGCCCCTCCCGCCGGCCCTCGCCCGGCGGCTGGGCGGCGATCTCGACCACGTCATCGCCCGGCTCGGCGATCTCCAGGCGCTCTTCGAGGAAGCGCAGGTTTTTTCCAAGCTCGAATCATGAAAGTCAAATTCTGGGGTGTACGTGGTTCCATCGCCTCGCCGGGGCCGCACACGGTGCGCTACGGGGGCAATACCACCTGCATCGAGGTGCGCACGGACAACAACGAGCTTTTCATCCTGGACGCCGGTACCGGCATCTTCCCGCTCTCGCAGACCCTGCTGGCCGAGTTGCCAGTCCAGGCCAACGTCTTCATCAGCCACTCGCACTGGGACCACATCCAGGGCCTGCCCTTTTTCATCCCCAACTTCATCCCCGGCAATGTGCTGCGCCTGCACGGCGCCTATGACCCGGTCTCGGGCCAGGGCGTGGAACAGGTCATGTCGGTGCAACTGCAGTACAGCTATTTCCCGGTGCGCGAGGCCGAGATGAAGGGCAGCATCGAATACGTGACGCTGATGCCCGAACAGAGCATCCAGGTCGGCAGCGCCACGGTCACACCCTATCTGCTGAACCACCCGGTCATCAACTTCGGCTACCGCATCGAGGCCAACGGCAAGTCGGTCTTCTTCACCGGCGACCACGAGCCCCCCTACAACATCTACGCGCCGGGTGACGCCGAGCACGCCGAGTACCAGAGCTTCGTCGACGAGAAGCAGGCCGCCATCATCCGCGGCATGCAGGGTGTGGACGTACTGATCGCCGACACCTCCTACACCGCTCAGGAATATCCGGCCAAGGTGGGCTGGGGCCACGGCACCTACGCCTCGAGCATCGATTACGCCGTACAGGCCCGTGCCAAGGTGCTCTATTGCACCCACCACGAGCCCACGCGCAGTGATGACGCGCTGGAGCTCGCTTACGCCCAGGCCAAGGCCGACCACCCCGTCCCCGCTGGCGGGCCGGAAATCCGGCTGGCCTATGAAGGCCACAGCTACGAATTCTGATCCCCGGGTCCGGCTCCATGCAGCGCGTCACCACCGGCCGGCCTTATCCGCTGCACAGCGCAGCCGCCACGCGGGCCCTGGAAGCCGCACTGGCCGCCACGCTGCCCCCGCACACCCTGATGCAGCGCGCCGGCCTGGCCACCGCCCGGTTGGCCTTGGCGCTGGCACCCCACGCGCGTACTTTCTGGATCGCCTGCGGCCCCGGCAACAATGGCGGCGACGGCCTGGAAGCCGCCATGCACCTGCAGCTCTGGGGCAAGACCGCCCTGGTCAGCTGGCTGGGCACACCGGACGGCACGCCTGGCGATGCCCGCGCCTCACACGCCCGGGCTGAGGCCGCCGGCGTGCGCTTTGTCGATCCACCACCTGTGGACTGTGACCTCTGCATCGACGCTTTGCTCGGCACCGGTGCAAGCCGCCCGGCCGAAGGCCGCATGGCCGACTGGATCACCCGCATCAACGGACTGGACGTGCCGGTGCTCGCCGTAGACCTGCCCTCGGGCCTGAACGCCGATACCGGTGCCACCGCCGGCCCCTGCGTGCGCGCCGGCCACACGCTGAGCCTGCTGACACTCAAACCCGGGCTCTACACAGCGCAAGGCCGCGACCACACCGGCCAGGTCTGGTTCGAATCCCTGGGGGCCGATGTGGCGAACACCTCGGCACAAGCTCGCCTGGGTGGCCCGCCCGACCTGACCGAGCGGCAGCACGCCACGCACAAGGGCAGTTACGGTGATGTGGCCGTCGTCGGAGGCGCACCCGGCATGGGCGGCGCGGCCCTGCTGGCCGCCAGCGCGGCACTGCACCACGGTGCCGGCCGTGTCTACGTGGCCCTGCTCGACAGCGGGTCACCAGGCCTGGACCCTGCCCAAGCCGAACTGATGTTCCGCGCGCCCGGTGCCTTGAACCCGGCCGAACTCACCGTAGTGGCCGGCTGTGGCGGCGGCAGCGCCATCGCCGCGCAGCTGCCCCGCCTGCTGTCAGGCACGCCACGACTGGTGCTGGACGCCGACGCACTCAATGCCATTGCCCAGGACAGTCAGTTGGCCGCCCTGCTGCGCGCCCGGGCGGCCCGTCAGCGCCAGACCGCGCTGACCCCGCACCCGCTGGAAGCCGCCCGCCTGCTGGGCTGCACAACAGCCGAAGTACAGTCCGACCGCTTGCGCGCAGCGCAGCAACTGGCGCAGCAGTTCGCTTGCTGCGTGGTACTCAAGGGTTCCGGGACGGTCGTGGCCGCACCGGGTGAGACGGCGGTGATCAATCCCACAGGCAATGCGCGCCTGGCCACGGCTGGCACGGGTGATGTGCTCGCAGGCCTGATCGGCGCACGACTGGCGCGCGGCGAAAGCGCGTTTGGCGCTGCTTGCGCTGCCGTCTGGCTGCATGGCCAGGCGGCCGATGCCTGGCCCCAGACCCAGCCACTGACGGCCGGTGCCCTGGCCCGCACCGTGGTCGGCTGAAGGTTCAGCCCCGCCCGACGAAGGGCATCTTGCTCGCCATCACCGTGTGGAACAGCACATTGGCTTCCAGCGGCAGATTGGCCATGTAGAGCACGGACTGGCCGACGATGTTGACGTCCATCAGCGGCTCCACGGAGATCTCGCCGTTGGCCTGCGGCACGCCCTTGGCCATGCGTGCGGCCAGTTCGGTCGCGGCATTGCCGATGTCGATCTGCCCCACCACGATATCGTGCGTGCGCCCGTCCAGCGAGGCCGTCTTGGTCAGGCCCATGACCCCGTGCTTGGTCGCCGTGTAGGCGATCGAGTTGGGGCGCGGCGCGTGCGCCGAGATCGAGCCGTTGTTGATGATGCGTCCGCCGCGCGGGCTCTGAGCTTTCATGACACGGAAAGCCTGCTGGATGCAGAGGAACATGCCCGTGAGGTTGATGTCCACCACGTTCTTCCACTGCTCCAGTGTCAGGTCTTCCAGCGAAACGCCCGGCGCGTTGACACCCGCGTTGTTGAACAGCAGGTCCACCCGGCCCCAGGCCTGCACGGTGGCATCGAACAGCGCGCGCACGGAATCGGCTAGCGCCACGTCGGTGGGCAGCACCAGCGCACGCGCCCCGGCACCGCTTTCCTGTGCCACGGCCTGCAGGGGCTCTGGCCGGCGCCCGGCCAGGGCCACGGACCAGCCATCCTTCAGCAGGGCCAGGGCCGCCGCCTTGCCTATGCCGGTGCCCGCACCGGTCACGATGGCCACTCTCTTCGCTTCACTCATCTCGCTCTGTCTCCTGGTGTCTGGAAATCAACGGCGCGTCTTGCGCCCCTTGCCCCGCGCCTTGTCCGTGACCTTCTTGGCGGCCGCCTTGACCGAGGCCTTGAGGGCCTGGATGGGGGAAGGCAAGGCGCGCTTGCTGGCGTCGCTGGCCTTCTTGCTGCGGTCCGCACGCTTGAGCGATGCCTTGCGCGGCGTGCCCGATGCCTCGTCGGCCTCATCGTACGGCAGGCCCTTGTCACGCAATGCGCGGCTGGTGAGTTCCTCGCCTTCGCGCACCAGCCGGAAGTCGATGCGCCGGCCGTCCAGGTCCACGCGGCTGACCTGCACCCGCACCCGCGTGCCGATGGCGTAGCGGATGCCCGTGCGTTCACCGCGCAATTCCTGGCGGGCCTCGTCGAAGCGGAAGTACTCGCCACCGAGTTCGGTGATGTGGATCAGCCCTTCGACGTACATGGCGTCCAGCGTCACGAACAGGCCGAAGCTGGTGGCCGCCGTGACCACACCGCCAAATTCCTCGCCCAGGTGTTCGCGCATGTACTTGCACTTGAGCCAGGCCTCCACGTCACGACTGGCCTCGTCGGCGCGGCGCTCGTTGGCGCTGCAATGCAGGCCGGCGGCCTGCCAGGCCAGAAGTTCCGCGCTGACCTTTTTGGGCTTCTCGCCCGAGATCTTCATCTTGGCGGCTTCGCTCTTCTCGATCCGCTTGGAGAGCTTGGCGTGCGCCTCACCCGGCGTCGGCAGGACGGGCAGGTGGTAGCGCGTCTTGGCCAGGATGGCCTTGATCACGCGGTGCACCAGCAGGTCCGGGTAACGCCGGATCGGGCTGGTGAAGTGGGTGTAGGCCTCGAAGGCCAGGCCGAAGTGGCCGCTGTTGTGCGGCGTATAGATGGCCTGCTGCATGGAGCGCAGCAGCATGGAGTGGATCTGCTGCGCGTCCGGGCGTTCCTTGGTGGCCAGCGCGATGGCCTGGAACTCCGCCGGCGAGGGATCCTCGCTGATGGTCATGCCCACGCCCGTGGCCTTGAGGTAGTTGCGCAGCAACTCGTTCTTTTCGGGCGTCGGTCCTTCATGCACGCGGAACAGGCCGGCGTGCTTGCTCTGGCCGATGAAATCGGCACTGCAGACGTTGGCCGCCAGCATGGCTTCTTCGATCAGGCGGTGCGCGTCATTACGCGTGCGCGGCACGATCTTCTCGATGCGCCCGCTTTCGTCGCAGATGATCTGCGTCTCGGTGGTCTCGAAGTCCACGGCGCCGCGCTTGGCACGGGCCGCCAGCAGGGCGCGGTAGACGTCGTGCAGGTGCAGCAGGTCCTGGACGCGGTCCTTGCGCTTGGCCGCCTCCGGTCCGCGCGTGTTGGCCAGGATGGCCGCCACCTCGGTGTAGGTGAAGCGGGCATGGCTGTGCATGATGGCCGGGTAGAACTGGTAGGCCGAGACCTCGCCCTCGCTGCTCACGAACATGTCGCAGACCATGCACAGGCGGTCCACATCGGGGTTCAGCGAGCACAGGCCGTTGGAGAGTTTCTCCGGCAGCATGGGGATCACACGGCGCGGGAAATAGACGCTGGTGGCGCGCTCGTAGGCGTCGATATCGATGGGCGAGCCGGTCTCCACATAGTGGCTCACGTCGGCAATCGCCACCAGCAGGCGCCAGCCGCGCAAGGCGCTGCGGCCACGCCCCTGGGTCGCGGGCTCGCAGTAGACGGCATCGTCGAAGTCACGCGCATCTTCACCATCGATGGTGACCAGGGGCACGTCGGTGAGGTCGACACGATGCCGGTGATCCTGCGCCAACACCTTGTCGGGCAGGCTGCGTGCCTGCGCGATGCAGGCCTCGGAGAACTCATGCGGCACGCTGTACTTGCGCACCGCGATCTCGATCTCCATGCCCGGGTCATCGATCTCGCCCAGCACCTCCTTGATGCGTCCCACGGGCTGACCGTAGAGTGCGGGCGGCTCGACCAGTTCGACCACGACCACCTGGCCGGCCTTGGCCTGCCCGGTCGCGCCCTTGGGGATCAGGATGTCCTGGCCATAGCGCTTGTCTTCGGGCGCCACCAGCCAGACGCCACTCTCCTGCAGCAGGCGGCCGATGATGGGTTGCGGTGCGCGCTCCATGATCTCCACCACGCGTCCTTCGGGCCGCCCCTTGCGGTCGAAACGCACGATGCGCGCCTTGACGCGGTCCTTGTGCAGCACGGCGCGCATCTCATTCGGTGGCAGGTACATGTCGGGCTCGCCGTCATCACGCACCACAAAACCATGACCATCACGATGCCCGTTGATGGTCCCTTCGATTTCCTCCAGCAAGCCGCTGGATCGCTCTAAATTTCTGATATACTTCTCTCTTTCCTGAGATGCCCAGATGGCGGAATTGGTAGACGCACTAGTTTCAGGTACTAGCGAGTAACATCGTGGAGGTTCGAGTCCTCTTCTGGGCACCACCAATATACGGTAAAACCAAATTGGTTCTACCCACAACAAGCCGCTGAGACCTCAGCGGCTTTTTTATTTCCCACAACCGCAACGCAAAGTTGGCCTCGTCCCTACGGGAAACGCCGTGGAACCGGCTTTGCCGGGCCACTGGCGTTGCCCCCTGCAAGGGGGGTGGCGTAGCGACACGAAGTGCGCGCAGCCTGGGGGTGTGCAACATCAAACCGGCACCGCCACCAGGTCATGGCCCTGCGTGCCGACGATGCGTGCACGCGTGAACTCCCCGACCTTCAGCGTCTTGCTGATCTTCTCCGGCGGCAACAACTGCACCAGGCCGTCGATCTCCGGCGCGTCGGCGTAGCTGCGACCCACGCCCCCCTTGCGGCCCAGGGCCGGCGCCGAATCGACCAGCACCTGCATGGTGGCACCGATGCGGCGCTGCAGGCGCGCGGTGGACACCTCCTCGGCCACGGCCATGAAACGCGCGCGGCGTTCCTCGCGCAAAGCCTCGGGAAGCATGCCCGGCAGCTCGTTGGCCGCCGCGCCTTGCACCGGGCTGTAGGCAAAACAGCCGGCCCGGTCGATCTGGGCCTCGCGCAGGAAATCGAGCAGGTGCTCGAATTCCTCTTCCGTCTCGCCAGGAAAACCGGCAATGAAGGTGCTACGGATCACCAGTTCCGGGCAGATCTCGCGCCAGCGCTGGATGCGCTCCAGATTGCGTTCGCCGCTGGCCGGGCGCTTCATGCGTCGCAGCACATCGGGGTGGCTGTGCTGGAAAGGCACGTCCAGGTAAGGCAGTACCTTGCCCGCGGCCATCAGCGGCAGGATGTCATCCACATGGGGGTAGGGATAGACGTAATGCAGGCGTACCCAGGCGCCGTGCACCTCGGCCAGTTCGCCCAGGGCCTGCACCAGGTCCAGCAAACGGGTCTTGACCGGCTTGCCGTCCCAGAAACCGGTGCGGTACTTCACATCCACACCATAGGCCGAGGTGTCCTGGCTGATCACCAGCAACTCCTTCACCCCCCCTTCGAACAGGGCCTTGGCCTCCTTGAGCACATCGCCCACGGGGCGCGACACCAGATCGCCGCGCATCGAGGGGATGATGCAGAAGGTACAGCGGTGGTTGCAGCCTTCGCTGATCTTCAGGTAGGCATAGTGACGCGGCGTGAGCTTGAGCCCGGCCTCGCCGAAGGCGCCCGGCACCAGGTCGATGAAAGGATCGTGCGGCTTGGGCAGGTGGGCGTGCACCGCGTCCATCACCTCCTGCGTGGCATGCGGTCCGGTCACGGCCAGCACGCTGGGGTGCATCTGCTTCACCATATTGCCGCCGCCCTCGCCCGTCTTGGCGCCCAGGCAGCCCGTGACAATGACCTTGCCGTTTTCGGCCAGGGCCTCGCCGATGGTGTCCAGGCTCTCCTTGACCGCATCGTCGATGAAACCGCAGGTGTTGACAATCACCAGATCCGCACCCTGGAAGGTCTTGGAAGTCTGGTAACCCTCGGCGCTGAGTTGCGTGAGGATCAGCTCGGAATCGGTCAGGGCCTTGGGACAGCCCAGGCTGACAAAACCGACCTTGGGCGCAGGGGTGGCAATAACGGGGGACAGGACTTCACTCATGCCCCTATTGTCCCAGCATTCGGGACCGGAGGCTTCACCGCTTGAGACCGAAGGACTCCAGCATCTGCTCGGCCTGCTTCTGCATCTGTTCCTGCATCTGCAGGTACAGGGTCTTGGACTGCTCCAGGTTCTGCGTCATCAGCCCCTGCACCACGGGCGTCTGCATGGCCATGAACTGCGTCCACATCTCGGGAGACAGACCCTTGGACTGCTCGGCCAGCTTGGTCTGCACATCCTGCAGGGTCTGGATGTTCTTTTCCAGGTAGCCGCCCATGAAACCCTGCATGGCATGGCCGTAGAAGCGAATGATGTTGGACAGCACGGACGTGCTGAACATGGGAGACCCGCCGGCCTCTTCTTCCAGGATGATCTGCAGCAGGATGCTGCGCGTCAAGTCTTCGCCGCTCTTGGCGTCGCGCACCACAAAAGGGTCGCTGGCCATGACCAGCTGCTTGATTTCCGTAAGCGTGATGTAACTCGACGTACGGGTGTCGTACAGACGACGGTTGGGATATTTCTTGATGATCCGCTCGGTACCCGCCGCAGCCTCACCCTTTTTTTCTTTCATACCCTGATCTCCTCAACTCGGTCCTGCAGACCGCTTTCATGTATTGCGTCGCAACACATTCTAGGAAGCCGGATGCGCCACCACCCCAAGGTTTACCCTGAGAGTGGATGGCGACAAGACGGAAAGGGATTTTGGTAGGCGCGATTGGACTCGAACCAACGACCCCCACCATGTCAAGGTGGTGCTCTAACCAGCTGAGCTACGCGCCTGAGAATTCGTTCGAGACCGCGAGTATAGCAGCAAACAACAGCGCTCCTGCCGCTTCGTCGTTCCGTCATGGAAGAAAGAGGGGGCTGCGCCATAATTGACGTTAACGTCAACGTCACATCACAGGAGCTGTTCATGCAGATTGCAGGCAAGGTATTCATCGTCACCGGCGGCGCCTCGGGCCTGGGCGAAGGCACGGCGCGCATGCTGGCCGCGAATGGCGGCAAGGTCGTGGTCGCCGACATGCAGACCGAAAAGGGCGAGGCCGTGGCCCGTGAAATCGGCGGCGCCTTCGTCAAGTGCGACGTGAGCCAGGAAGCCGACGCGCAGGCCGTGGTGGCCAAGGCCGTCTCCCTGGGCAAGCTCATGGGCCTGGTCAACTGCGCCGGCATCGCGCCGGCCGAGAAGACCGTGGGCAAGAACGGCGCGCATGCGCTGGCCACCTTCAGCCGCACCATCACGGTCAACCTGATCGGCAGCTTCAACATGATCCGCCTGGCCGCCGACGCCATGTGCAGGAACGAGCCCGAGGCCACTGGCGAACGCGGCGTGATGATCTCCACCGCCTCGGTGGCCGCCTATGACGGCCAGATCGGCCAGGCCGCCTACAGCGCCTCCAAGGGGGGCATCGTGGGCATGACCCTGCCGATCGCACGCGACCTCGCGCGCAACGGCATTCGCAACATGACCATCGCCCCCGGCATCTTCGGCACACCCATGCTCTTCGGCATGCCGCAGGAGGTGCAGGACGCGCTGGCCGCCAGCGTGCCCTTCCCCAGCCGCCTGGGCACGCCCGAGGACTACGCCAAGCTGGCCAGGCACATCTTCGAGAACGACATGCTCAACGGCGAGGTGATCCGCCTCGACGGCGCCATCCGCCTGGCCCCGCGCTGAGCCCCCTCTGCGCCAGGAACCACCGCATGCGCAGCACACGACATTTCCCGGTCCTGCTGCTGCTCAGCCTGCTCCTGGCGGCGGCGCCCGTCGGCGCGAAATCGCCCGCGCCCTCGGCGGGCGTCCCGGCCCAGCCTGAGGCCGCCAGCGGCTGGCAAGACAGGACCGGCAAGGCCAGCCGCAAGTTCGCCGTCGCCGCCGCGCACCCGCTGGCAGTCGAGGCCGGCTACCAGATCCTCAAGGCCGGCGGCAGCGCCGTGGATGCCGCGATTGCGGTGCAGATGGTGCTGACCCTGGTCGAGCCCCAGTCCAGCGGCATCGGCGGCGGCGCTTTCATGCTGCACCACGACGGCCAGATCACCGAGGCCTACGACGGCCGCGAGACCGCGCCCTCCGCTGCCGATGAAGACCTCTTCCTTGATGCGCAACGCCAGCCACTGAGCTTGCAGGCCGCAGCCGTGGGCGGGAGGGCAGTCGGCACGCCCGGCGTGCTGCACATGCTGGCCCTGGCGCACCAGCAGCATGGTCGCCTGCCCTGGCGCCAGCTTTTCGAGCCGGCCATCACACTT
>JBEIPS010000147.1:0-3872 GCA_040376915.1 Hylemonella sp. | reverse complement strand
GGTTCAGGTGTTTCATCACAGCTGTCCCAGCTTCTGCAGCAGCTGGTCCGAGGTCTGGATGGCCTTGGACTTCATCTCGTAGGCGCGCTGGGTCTGGATCATGCCGACCAGTTCCTGCACCACGTTGACGTTGGAGGTCTCGAGGAAACCCTGCATGAGCTGGCCCAGGCCGTTGGTGCCGGGTGTGCCGGTATTGGGCTGGCCCGAGGCGGCCGTTTCGGCATAGAGGTTCTGGCCGCGCGGGTCCAGGCCGGCCGGGTTGATGAAGCTGGCCAGCGGTATGGTGCCGATGGGCTGCGGCGCGACGGTGCCGGGGATGGTGGCCGTGACGTTGCCGTCGGCCGAGATCGAGACATTGGTGGCGTTGGCCGGCACGGTGATGCCGTTGGCCACCGGCAGGCCGTTGCTGGTGACGAGCTGGCCCTGGGAGTTGACCTGGAAGGAGCCGTCGCGCGTGTAGTTGAGGGTGCCGTCGGGCATGGTGATCTGGAAGAAACCGTTGCCCTGAATGGCCACGTCCAGGCCGTTGCCCGACTGCTGCAGGCTGCCCTGGGTGAAGTTGCGGCTGGTGCTCACCGTGCGCACCCCCAGGCCCACCTGCAGGCCGGTGGGCAGCTGCGACTGTTCGGAGGTGCTGGAGCCGGCCTGGCGCAGGTTCTGGTACATCAGGTCTTCGAACACGGCGTGCGCGCGCTTGAAGCCGTTGGTCGAGGAGTTGGCCAGGTTGTTGGAGATGACGTCCAGCTGCATCTGCTGGGCTTCCATGCCGGTCTTGGCGATCCACAGGGAATTGAACATGGTGGCTTCCTGAAAAGTGGGCTTCAGCCTTGCAGGCTCAGCAGTTGACCGGCGGAGCGGTCGTTGGATTCGGCGGTCTGCATCAGGCGCATCTGCACCTCGAACTGGCGCGCGGTCTGGATCATGCCCACCATGGTTTCCACGGCGTTCACGTTGGAGCCTTCGAGCACGCCCACCAGCATGCGGGCGTTGGCATCGTTGGGCAGGGGCGCGCCCGATTGCGGGCGGAACAGGCCGTCGGTGCCGCGCTTGAGCGGGTCTTCCGCGGTGGGGGTGGCCAGCTTGAGGCGGCCTACATTGGTTGAAGGCTGGTTGCCGGTGCGCGCGCTGATGGTGCCGTCGAAACCCAGGCTGATGACCGAGTCCCGGGGCAGCTCGATCGGACCACCGCCATCGGACAGCACGGGCAGGCCGTTGCTGGTCTGCAGTACGCCGGTGGCCGAGATCTCGAAGCCGCCGTTGCGCGTGTAGGCCTCGGTACCGTCCAGGCCCTGCACGGCGAACCAGCTGCTGCCCTGCGGCATGGCATCCAGGTCGCGCCCGGTGCGCTGGGCCGGACCCGGCGCATCGCGATGGCCCGAGGTCGCCTCCAGTGCGAACACACGCGTGGTGGCGCCCTCGCCGCGCAGGGGCACGGCGCGGTAGGCCGAGAGCTCGGCGCGAAAACCGTTGGTTGAGACGTTGGCCAGGTTGTTGGACAGCACCGACTGCCGGTGTGCGGCGGCATTGGCCCCGGTCATCGCGGTGTAGATCAGGCGGTCCATGGTGGGTCTCTTTCAGAAAGTCGCAGAACGCTCAGCGCAGGTTGACCAGGGTCTGCAGGACCTGGTCCTGCGTCTTGATGGTCTGTGCGTTGGCCTGGTAGGCGCGTTGCGCGGTCATCATGTTCACCAGCTCGGCCGTGAGGTCGACGTTGGAGTCTTCCAGCGCGCCGGCGCGTGTGGCGCCGAACTTGCCCTGGCCGGGCTGGCCCATGAGCGGCTGTCCTGAGGCGTAGGTCTCGACCCAGTTGTTGCCACCGATGGGCTCCAGGCCCTGCACGTTGCGGAAATCCGCCAGGGCCAGCATGCCAGCGGCCTGGGTCTGGCCGTTCGAATAGCGCGCGGTGACCACGCCGGTCTCGGAGATCGCCATGCCCACGAAAGAGCCGGCGGTATAGCCGTTCTGCGTCAGGTCGGTCACGCCGAAGGCCGCGGAATATTGGGTCACGTTCGAAATGTCGAAAGTGGCGGAGATGTTGGGCGTGATGGACAGGGGCGTGGCGATCGTCACCGTGGGCATGACAACGGGAAACGTCAGCTGGCCGGTGGCGTCAAACTGCATCTGGAACAGGGAGGGGCCGGCGGGAGGGGGGGCATTGGCATCCCACACGTCCCAGTTGTCGGTGGCGCCGGAGGCAGCCCGCGTGAAGTAGACGCTGAAGAGATTGGCGTTGCCTTGCGAGTCGTAGACGTTCAGCGCGGTGCCATAGGTCGTATAGGGCGGCGTGTCGGTGGCCGGGACATAGACCGCGGTGTCGCCAGCGTTCAGGTTGAACTCGGCCGTGATGCTGGTTGTGGCCTGGGCCGGGATGGGGGCGCCCGTGGGCAGCACCAGCGGGCCGGGGGTGGTGCTGGTGGGCACGCCGGCCGTCGTCGTGGGATAACCCATGACCTTGGCGCCGCTGTTGGTGACGATGGTGCCCTGGTTGTCCATCTTGAAATTGCCCGCCCGCGTGTAGCTGGTGGTGCCGTCCGCCATCTCCAGCTGGAAGAAACCGGCGCCGTTGATGGCGACGTCCAGCGCATTGCCGGTGATCGAGATGTTGCCCTGCGTGAACTGCTGGGCCACGGTGTCCAGGGCCACGCCCAGGCCGGCGTTGCTGCCGCCGCCAGCTCCGATGGACGAGGCCACCAGCTCGGAGAACTCGGCGCGCGAGTACTTCATGCCCGTGGTGTTCGAGTTGGCGATGTTGTGGCCGATCACGTCCAGGTTCTTGCTGGAGGCGTTCAAGCCGGAGAGCCCTGTCTGAAATCCCATGATGCGTTCCTTCCGGGTTTAGAAAATGGCGGCGATCTTCGAGTACGGCACGTTCTGGCCGCTCAGCAGATCGAGGTTGAGGGCGCCGTCGACCGTGCCCACGGCCAGCACGCGGTCGGTGCTGTAGGTCGTGGCGGCAACGGCCTGGCCGTCGTTGACCGCAGTGACGCGGTAACTCAGGCTGGGGTAGTTGCTGTACTTCGAGGCGTCCAAGGTGAAAGAGTTGCGTCCGGCTTCCATGGCGCCCGAGGTGATGGTGTCCAGCACCGTGCCTGCCGGCGAGAGGATCTCGATCTTGACCTGGCTGGCCGAGCCGCCCAGGTCGAAGGCCGAGCCGGCCATGTTCGTGGTCGTGTCGCGCCAGAGCGTGTTGCCCGGGATCAGCACGTCGTGGCCCACCAGGGCGGCGCCCTGCAGCACCTGCATCGCGGTGAACTGGGTCGACATGCTCTTCATGGTGTCGTTGAGCTGCTGGATGCCGCTGACCGTGTTGATCTGCGCCATCTGCGTGGTCATCTGCGCGTTGTCCATGGGGTTGAGCGGATCCTGGTTGTTGATCTGCGCGACCAGCAAGGTGAGGAAACGGTCCTGCATCTCGGCGGACGTCGTCCCCCCCGCAGCGGACGTGCTGTTCGGGGTGTAGGTGTAGTTGGAGACGGGGGTGGTCATGGGGGCTCCGGATTACTGGCCCATCTGCAGCGTCTTGAGCAGCAGGGTCTTGGCGGTGTTCATGACTTCGACGTTGTTCTGGTAGGAACGCGAGGCGGAGATCATGTTGACCATCTCCTCCACCGGGTTCACGTTGGAGTGGCTCACATAACCCTCGGCGTCGGCCGAGGGGTGGGTGGGCTCGAACACACGGCGTGCCGGTGTCTGGTCTTCCTTGATGCTGCTGACCTTGACGCCGGCCGAAGAGGCGGAATCCATCAGCACGGTTTCGAAGGTCACCTGGCGGGCCTTGTAGGTCTGGCCGTCGGGGCCGGCCACGGCATCGGCGTTGGCCAGGTTGCTGGCCACCACGTTGAGGCGCTGCGACTGCGCGCTGATGGCGCTGC
>JBEIPS010000206.1:0-1804 GCA_040376915.1 Hylemonella sp. | reverse complement strand
TGTCGGACGCCATGACTACAGGGCCCGTGCGGGTCACCACCTCGCACCAGCAGTTTTGTCCGACGGCCGTAATGTCTACGAGCAACTGGGGGAGGGCTACACATTGCTGGCCTTCGGTGCCGCGCCGCAGGCGGTGCAGGCCTTCAGGGACGCTGCCGCCGACGAGGGGCTGCCCTTGCAGGTGATCGTAGACAGGGCCGAGGGTGAGCGGCAGCGCTACGCGGCAGCCTTGATTCTCGTACGCCCTGACCAGTTCGTGGCCTGGGCGGACACCGGCAACGTGTCGCGCGACGCGGCGCTTGTCATCCTGCAGCAGGTGTGCGGCATAGGCTGCCGGGTCGCCGCCTGAAGGGTGCGCAGAAGGACTCTTGGAGGACGATGGCTCAAGCGCTCAGCCGCTCGCGCACAAACAACACAAAGGCCTGGGCTTCGCAGGGCCGTGTGCAGAGATAGCCCTGCTGGCGACGATGCGTACCCCGAGTGTCAGCGCGACAGGCTGGGCCTGGTCTCCCCGGGCTGGGTGTCCAGGGCGATCACCGTATCACCCTCTCGCGCCACACAGCCGTCGGCAATATGGTCCCAGCCCCGGTGGATCACCACCTGCGCGGGGGTGTAGCAGATCTCCATGCGCTGGGCCTCGGGCCAGAGCTTGCGCGCCAGCTGCTCCAGGGCCGGCGGCAGGCTGACCTGCAGCTTGCCCTCGGACAGCAGGGCATCCGGGTGGTCGTCGAAGTACAGCCAGGGAAACAGGCGTGCCACCGCCAGCACCGGCCGCCAGACCTGCAGCTCGGTGGGCTGGTAGCCCTGGGTCGACAGCCAGTCCTGGGCCTGCTGCCTGTTGTGTGGCACGGAGCTGTCGTCCGCCCAGGCTGCGGCCAGCAGCTCGGCCAGCCACTGGTTGCAGTTCTGGTAGCGCGTGGCATAGGGGTAGGCATTGGCGCTGTAGTCCAGGCCCAGCACGGACAGGGCGGTGGCGTTGTGGCGCGCGGCCTCGTCCAGCCGACGCGCGGCCTCGGGCGGCAAGGTCACGATGGAGAGATAACCTTCGCTCGCGTCGTGCACGCCCAGCACAAAACCGCTCATGCCCTGGTCGAAGATACGCGGGCGCTGTTCGTCGCAGGAGAAGTAGAGCTGGCGCACCGACCAGGGGGCGTTGCTGCTGGCGCGGCTGCTCACCCCCGCATGCGAATAACGCTCACCCAGCCAGCCCAGCGCCAGGCCTGAACGCGCCACCAGCGCGGCGGGCTGTCCCGACGCCTCCAGCTCGCGCTTGACGATGGCCGCCACGCGGATCAAACGGTCCTGCGAGGCTGTATCCAGCACATGGCTGGGGTCGCAGTAGTCCAGTGAAGAGGCCTGGGCCGGCAGGCATAAAAAAGCCAGCGCGAAGCTGGCCAGCAAGAGGCGCATGGTCGGCTCAGAGCGAGACCGGGCGGCTCTCGAGTTCACGGTACCAGGCGTCTTCCAGCACCAGGAAAAAGGGCTGGGTCTGGCCGGCGGTGTCACGCACGGCAAAGGCCACGCCGTAGTCGCGCGGCTGCGCTTCGACCACGGTGCCCACAGCGATCAGGGCCTGCGTCACGGCCTTGCGCGGCAGGGTGAGCTTCAGGTCATCGGCTCCGGCCTGCTGTGCACGCAGGGCCAGGCGCAGCATCTCCGGTGCACCTTCAACTTCGGCCACATCGGTCACCTCGTAAGGGCCCTGGGCGGTCATGGTGTTGGACGAGCTCTCGCTGGACTTCTGGATCGAGGTCGAGATGCTGCCGACGGATTCGGAGATGGACGTGAAGATGGTCAGGGAGGC
>JBEIPS010000023.1:0-40983 GCA_040376915.1 Hylemonella sp. | reverse complement strand
GGTACCTGCACCAACGTGGGTTGCATCCCGTCCAAGGCGCTGCTGCAGTCGTCCGAGCATTTCGAGCACGCCAACAAGCACTTTGCCGACCACGGCATCACGGCCAGCGACGTCAAGATGGACGTGAGCAAGATGCTGGGCCGCAAGGACAACGTGGTCAAGCAGAACAACGACGGCATCCTCTACCTGTTCAAGAAGAACAAGGTGGCCTTCTTCCATGGTCGCGGTTCCTTTGTGAAGGCGGTGGATGGCGGCTACGAACTCAAGGTGGCCGGTGCGGCCGAGGAAAGCCTGGTGGCCAAGCAGGTCATCCTGGCCACGGGCTCCAACGCCCGCGCCCTGCCGGGCACGCCGTTTGACGAGGTCAACGTGCTGTCCAACGACGGCGCGCTGCGCATCGGCGCGGTGCCGAAGAAGCTGGGCCTGATCGGCTCGGGTGTGATCGGCCTGGAAATGGGTTCGGTCTGGCGCCGCCTCGGTGCCGAGGTCACCATCCTCGAAGGCCTGCCGACCTTCCTGGGCGCGGTGGACGAGCAGATCGCCAAGGAAGCCAAGAAGGCGTTCGACAAGCAAGGTCTGAAGATCGAGCTGGGCGTGAAGGTCGGCGAGATCAAGAACGGCAAGAAGGGCGTGAGCGTGGCCTGGACCAACGCCAAGGGCGAGGCCCAGACGCTGGACGTGGACAAGCTCATCGTCTCCATCGGCCGCGTGCCCAACACCATCGGCCTCAACGTTGAAGCCGTGGGCCTGAAGCTGGACGAGCGCGGCGCCATCGTGGTCGATGGCGATTGCAAGACCAATCTGCCCGGCGTGTGGGCCGTGGGTGACGTGGTGCGCGGCCCCATGCTGGCGCACAAGGCGGAAGAAGAGGGCGTGGCCGTGGCCGAGCGCATCGCCGGCCAGCACGGGCACGTCAACTTCAACACCATCCCCTGGGTCATCTACACCAGCCCCGAGATTGCCTGGGTCGGCCGCACCGAACAGCAGCTCAAGGCCGACGGCGTGGCCTACAAGGCCGGCACCTTCCCTTTCCTGGCCAACGGCCGCGCACGCGCGCTGGGCGACACCACCGGCATGGTGAAGTTCCTGGCCGACGCCAAGACCGACGAGATCCTGGGCGTGCACATCGTGGGCCCCATGGCCAGCGAGCTGATCTCCGAGGCCGTGGTGGCCATGGAGTTCAAGGCCAGCGCCGAGGACATCGCGCGCATCTGCCACGCGCACCCGTCCCTCAGCGAGGCGACCAAGGAAGCCGCGCTGGCCGTGGACAAACGCACGCTGAATTTCTAAAGCACGCGGGTACCACGGCTTGGCATCGGTACGCGAGGCCTACGAGGCAGAGCTGAAAACGCGGGGTTACGCCAGTGACCCCGCGCAGTTGCGCGCCGTCGAGGCGCTGGAGCACTGCGCTGTCGAGTGGGCCGAGTACAAGGTCAAGCGCTCCAACGCGATCAAGAAGCTGCTCAACCATCCGGACATCCCCAAGGGGGTGTACCTGTACGGCGGGGTGGGACGGGGCAAGAGCTTCCTGATGGACTGCTTCTTCAATGCCGTGCCCCTGGTGCGCAAGACGCGCCTGCACTTCCACGAATTCATGCGCGAGGTGCACCGCGAACTGTCCGAGCTGCAGGGCACGGTGAATCCGCTCGACGCATTGGCCGAGCGCATGGCCGACAAGTACAAGCTGATCTGCTTCGACGAGTTCCATGTCGCCGACATCACCGACGCGATGATCCTGCACCGCCTGCTGTCGGCGTTGTCCAAGAACGGCGTGGGCCTGGTGGCGACGTCCAATTTCAAGCCCGACGATCTCTACCCCAACGGTCTGCACCGCGAGCGCATCCTGCCGGCCATAGGCCTGCTGAACCAGACCATGGAGCTGGTCAATGTGGACAACGGCACCGATTACCGCCGCCGCACCATGGAACAGGTGCAGATGTACCACACGCCCCTGGGCCCCGAGGCCGATACCGCCATGTCGCAGGCCTTCGACCGCCTGGCCGAGGCGCATGACGAGGACCCGGTGCTGCACATCGAGGCGCGCCAGATCCGTGCCCGGCGCAAGGCCGGTGGTGTGGTCTGGTTCGACTTCCGCACCCTGTGTGGCGGCCCGCGTTCGCAGAACGATTACCTGGAAATCGCCACCCAGTTCCACACGGTGTTCCTGAGCGACGTGCCCCATATGCCGGTGCGCATGGCCTCCGAGGCGCGGCGTTTCACCTGGCTGGTGGACGTGCTCTACGACCGGCGCGTCAAGCTCATCATGTCGGCCGCCGTGCCGCCGGAGGAGCTCTACACCGAGGGGCCCCTGGTGCACGAATTTCCGCGTACAGTGTCACGACTCAACGAAATGCAGTCGCGCGAGTTCCTCGAATCGGAACGTCGTGTGGTCGACACCCGCCTGACATGAAAGTTTTTCTGATCCTGCTGGCTGGCCTGGGCATCGCGGCGCTGGCCGGGGCGCAGCAGCCGGCTTCCTACGACCCGGAGCTGGCCGCGCGCGAACGTGTGCGCATCGCGTCCGAACGCCGCCAGACCCTGGAGCGCTATGGCCAGGAAGAGGCCGACTGCTACCAGCGCTTCGCCGTGAACGACTGTCTCAGCGAGGTGCGCAAGCGCCGCCGCGCGAGCCTGGAGGAGTTGCGCCGCCAGGAGATCATCCTCAACGACGAGCGCCGTGCCGCGGTGGCGGCCGAGCAGGTGCGCCGCACCGAAGAGCGAGCCGCCCAGCGGGCCAGCGAACAGGCCGCCGAGCAGCGCGCGGCGGCGCAGAAGGAGTACGAGGAACGGCAACGGCGTGCGCGGCAGAAGCAGGCCGACCAGGCCGCGCCTGCGCCCGCAACATCGGCCTCCGCGCCGGCCCGCCCGGCTTCGGCCCCCGGCGCCGCGGCTGCAGCGGCGGCGGCCGAACGCGCACGGCTGCAGCAGGTCTACGATGAGAAGCAGCAGCGTGCCAATGACCGCCGACAGGAGCGCGAACGTGCGCAGTCGGAAAAGCCGCGTTCCACGAGCCGGCCCCTGCCGGTGCCGCCCTGAGAGACCGCGTGGACAGGCGCTAAGGTTCAGCGCTTGTCGTTCAGCGGCTCGAGCTTGACGATGACCAGGGACAGGTTGTCGCCGCCACCACCGGCACGTGAGCGCGCCTTCTCGATCAGGAACTCGGAGGCCTCGCGCGCCGACAGGCTGGCGAGCACCGAGCCCAGTTCCTCATTGCTGAAGTAGTGCCAGACGCCGTCGCTGCAGGCCATGAGGGTGTCACCCGGCTTGAGCTGCGGAATGAAATAGGTCTCCTGCGGCGGGTCGCTTTCGGTGCCCAGGCAGCCCATGAGGATGTTGGACTGCGGGTGCACGGCGGCTTCCTCTTCCGTCAGTTCCCCGCGGTTGACCAGGGTCTGCACATAGGAGTGGTCCAAGGTGCGGCGCACGATCTGGTTCGCGTGGAAGTGGTAGATGCGCGAGTCGCCGGCATGGATCCAGTGGCAGTCGCCGGCCGGATTGATCAGGAAGGCGGCCAGGGTGCTGTGCGGTTCCTGCTCGGCGGAGATGGCCGTGAGCTTGATGACGATGTGGGCTTCCTGCACCATCTGGGACAGCATGGCCGCGGCGTCGTCGGTCTCGGGCGCGTAGCGCTCGAACAGCTGCTTGGCGGTCAGCATGACCTGGTCGGAGGCCTTGCGCCCGCCGCTGCGTCCGCCCATGCCGTCGGCCACCACGGCCAGCATGCAACCGATGTGGCGCGGGTGCGTGAACACCGCCACCTGGTCCTGCTGGTACTCGCGGTCACCCTTGTGGATGCCGGTGGCGGCGGTGAGTCGGTAGCCTTTGCTCATGGTTTTATTTGTCCCTTGGATCCGTACCCCGGGCGGGTGGATTGAAAGTCGTATTATCAAACCATCCGCCAGAGCATAGCCGACAAGTATTCCCGCTTTGGCCGTTTTCCTACCGGGCCTGATTTTTGGATTCCAATCTGCATTCACCGCAGCGCCGCCTGATCGAGCTGCGCATGGAGCACGCCGACCTTGATGCGGCGATCGACCGCATGAGCCATGCGCCCGAGCATGACGAACTGCTGATGCGGCGGCTCAAGAAGCGGCGCCTGGCCCTGCGCGACGAGATATCCCGCCTCGAACACCAGCTCACGCCCGATGAACCTGCATGATGCCGTGCGCGCGGCTTTCGCGCCCGAGGGCGTGCTGGCGCGCACCGTCGACGAATTTCACCCCCGCAGCGGCCAGACCGACATGGCGCTGGCCGTGGCCGAGACCATCGCCGAGCGCGGCGTGCTGGTGGTCGAAGCCGGCACCGGCGTGGGCAAGACCTACGCCTACCTGGTGCCGGCCCTGCTCAGCGGCGAGCGGGTGCTGCTTTCCACCGCCACCAAGACCCTGCAGGATCAGCTGTTTGGCCGCGACCTGCCGCGCCTGATCGAGGCCCTGGGCCTGCCCCTGCGCACGGCCCTGCTCAAGGGGCGCGGCAGCTACCTCTGTCTGCACCGCATGGAGCTTGCCCGGCAGGAGGGCGCCGTGGCCGCGCCCCAGGCCGCCTACGCCCTGGCCCGCGTGGAGCGCTGGGCCCAGCAGACCCGCACCGGCGACCTGGCCGAGCTGCCGGGCCTGGACGAACGCTCACCGGTGATACCTTTGGTCACATCCACCCGCGACAACTGCCTGGGCAGCAATTGCCCGCGTTACCGCGACTGCCATGTCAACCTGGCCCGGCGCGAGGCCCTGGCCGCCGATGTGGTGGTGATCAACCACCACCTGTTCTTCGCCGATCTCGCGGTGCGCGAATCGGGCATGGCCGAGCTGCTGCCCAGTGTGAGCACGGTGATCTTCGACGAGGCCCACACGCTCAACGAGACCGGCGTGCAGTTCCTGGGGCGCCAGCTCTCGACGGCCCAGGTGCTGGACTTCTGCCGCGACCTGCTGGCCTGCGGCCTGCAGCAGGCGCGGGGCCTGGCCGACTGGCAACAGCTGACCGGGGCGGTGGAACGCGCCACGCGGGATCTGCGCCTGTGCGCCGGCCGGGCACCCGCCGGCGGCAGCCGCCATGCCTGGGACGGCGCCGCGCCCGAGCGCATCGATACCGACGCCTGGGGCCTGGCCCTGGGCGCGCTGCAGCGTGCCTGCGGCGAGGCGCGTGCCGCCCTGGAGCACATGGACGAACTGGGGCCGGACTTCATGCGTCTGGCCGAGCGGGCCCGGGCTTTGGCGGCCCTGGCCGAATTCTTCCAGGCCGAGCGTGCACCCGAGGCGGTGCGCTGGCTGGAGGTGTCGCAGCAACTGCGCCTGGTGGAGTCGCCGCTGGACATTGCCGAGGCGGTGCAGACGCGGCTGCTGGCACCGCGCGAGGGCGAGAGCGCCTCACGCAGCTGGATCTTCACGTCCGCCACGCTGGGTGACGACGAGCGCCTGAGCTGGTTCACCGAGCCCTGCGGTCTGGGCGAGGCCCGCGTGCTGCGCGTGGACAGCCCTTTTGACTACGCGCGCCAGGCGGCCGTCTACGTGCCGCGCCAGCTGTCCAAACCCAACGATGCGCGGCACAGCGACGAAGTCGCCGCCCTGGTGGCGCGCCTGGCTCCGGTGCTGGGCGGGCGCACCCTGGTGCTGACCACCACGCTGCGGGCCCTGCGCAGCATCAGCGAACGCCTGCCGCAGCTCTTGCCGTCCGAGAGCAATCTGCAGGTGCTGAGCCAGGGGCAGTTGCCCAAGCGCGAATTGCTGGACCGTTTCCGCGAGGGGGTGTTGCCCGGCCAGCCGGGTTGCGTGCTGGTGGCCTCGGCGTCCTTCTGGGAAGGCGTGGACATACCGGGCGAGGCGTTGCAACTGGTGGTGATCGACAAGCTGCCTTTTCCGCCGCCGGGCGACCCGCTGGTGCAGGCGCGCAGCCGGCGCCTGGAGGCGGCCGGGCGCAGTCCCTTCAACGATTACCACGTGCCCGAGGCGGCGGTGGCGCTCAAGCAGGGGGCGGGGCGGCTGATCCGGCGCATCTCGGACCAGGGGGTGCTGCTGATCTGCGACACGCGCCTGGCCAGCATGGGTTACGGCCGCCGCCTGATGGCGGCCTTGCCGCCGATGCGGCGGCTGGCCACCGAGGCCGAACTCGATCAGCGCTTGCTGGAGCTCACCACAGCTTCCACCACGGACCCTGTTTGACCGTGGTGGTGGTGACTTCGGTGCCGCTGCCGCCGACGTAGCGGCTTTGCGGGTAGTTGGTCTGCAGCACACGGCGCGCGTCGTCGCGCAGCTGGGGCAGCTGCAGAGCGTCGTAGGACTGCACCAGGATGTAGAGGGCGTCTTCCAGCGCGGGGGCATCACGGTAGTCGGCGATGGCCTGCTGGGCGCGGTTGATGGCCGCCAGGTAGGCGCCGCGGCTGTAGTAATAACGCGCCACGTGCACTTCGTACTTGGCCAGCGAGTTGACGATGTGGATCATGCGCGCGCGCGCATCGGGTGCGTAACTCGAATCGGGGAAACGCGTGACCAGCTCCTTGAAGGAGGCGAAGGATTCCTTGGCGGCTTGCTGGTCGCGCTCGGCCAGATCCTGGCGGGTCAGCGAGGAGAACACGCCCAGGTTCTCGTTGAAGTTGACCACACCCCTGAAGTAGAGCGCATAGTCCAGGGCGGGGCTGGCCGGGTGCAGACGCATGAAGCGGTCCAGCGTGGCGATGGCCTGGGCCGGCTCCTCGTTCTTGTGGTGGGCGTAGGCCTTTTCGAGCTGGGCCTGCTGCGCCAGCGGCGTGCCGGCGGCGCGGCCTTCGAGTTTCTCGAAGAGGCCGATGGCCTTGCTGTACTGCAGGTTGTAGACTTCCTCGCGCGCCTCCGCGAGGATCTCCTCGGGTGTCATCTTGGCGGTCGGATCGATCGGTTTGGTGGAGCAGCCGGCCAGCAGCGCAGCGGCGGCCAGGAGCAGGGCGGAGACGACCGATAATTTGGCGCTGGGCATCAGAGGCTTACTCGTTGAAACATCAAGAACCAATTATATCGGCCGACCCCGTCAGCGACGACCTGGACGAGGCGAGCGAAGGGGTTTCCGAGGTCGAGCTGAGGCCCTGGACGATAGGGGTGGACCAGCACGGACTGCGCCTGGACCGTGCCCTGAGCGAGCTGGTGCCCGAGTTCTCGCGCAGTTATCTGCAGCAGCTGATCGAGGCCGGTGCCGTGACCCAGGGCGAATCGACCCTGCGCAAGCCGGCGCACAAGGTGCGCGCCGGCGAGCAGGGCCAGATCGAGTTGCGTCCCACGCCCCAGAGCCAGGCCTTCCTGCCCGAGCCCATGGCACTGGACATCGTCCATGAGGACGAGCACCTGCTGGTGCTCAACAAGCCCGCCGGCCTGGTGGTGCACCCGGCGCCGGGCAACTGGCGCGGTACCCTGCTCAACGGCCTGCTGGCGCACGACGCCAAGGCCGCGCAGCTGCCGCGCGCGGGCATCGTGCACCGCCTGGACAAGGACACCAGCGGCCTGATGGTGGTGGCGCGCACGCGCGCCACCATGGACGCGCTGGTCAAGCTGATCGCCGAGCGTGCGGTCAGCCGCCAGTACCTGGCCCTGGCCCACCAGCCCTGGAGCGGCCCGGCGCGGCGTGAGGTGGAGGCCGCCATCGGGCGGGACCCGCGCAACCGCCTGCGCATGGCGGTGGTGGACCTGCTGCGCCAGCCGGGCAAGCCCGCCAAGACCACCTTCGAACTCCTGCACAACACCGAGCAGGGCTGCTGGCTGCGCTGCACCCTGCACACCGGGCGCACCCACCAGATCCGCGTGCATGCGGCCTCCATCGGGCATCCGCTGCTGGCCGACACCCTTTACGGCGGCGCGCCGGCGGCCGGCATGTCGCGCCAGGCCCTGCATGCCTGGCGTCTGGCCTTCAAACACCCCGTCAGCGGGCAGGAACTGGTGTTCCAGGCCCTGCCGCCGGAAGATTTTCGCCAGGGCCTGGTCGCCTGGGGCGTGGGCTACAATGCCCAGCAGGACGTTCTGTGAAGAACGTGCCCCGGCTCCGCCCGCTGGCGGGTGCCCAAGGCCAGGGATCGTGATGATCCGCAGGCCGACTCTCCTAAAGACCCCTCTCATCCTGCATCGCTTAGATGCATAGCCCGGATTCGAAGAGACATGAATACAACGGAAGCCAAGCGTGTACTGGAAACAGCGCTGATCTGCGCGCAGCAACCACTGCAGGTACGCGACATGCGCGTGCTGTTCGACGACAGCCTGGGCGTGGACACGCTCAAGCAGCTGCTCGAAGAGTTGCAGCAGGAATGGACCGGACGCGGCGTCGAGCTGGTCTGCGTGGCCACCGGCTGGCGCTTCCAGAGCCGCCCCGAGATGCGCGAGTACCTGGACCGCCTGCACCCCGAGAAACCCCCGCGCTACTCGCGCGCCACGCTCGAGACCCTGGCCATCATTGCCTACCGTCAGCCGGTCACGCGCGGCGACATGGAAGACATCCGCGGCGTCACCATCAGCTCGCTGATCATCAAGCAGCTCGAGGACCGCGGCTGGATCGAGGTGATCGGCCACCGCGAGGCCCCGGGCCGCCCGGGCCTGTACGCCACCACCAAGCATTTCCTCGACGACCTGGGCCTGGCTTCGCTGGACCAGCTGCCCCTCATGGAAGGCCCGGCCCAGCAGGCGGGTCTGCTGGAGGTGCTCAATGAATTGCCCCTGTCCCCCGATGCCGATACGCCTGAGCTGCCGCTGGCCGAGCCCCTGGCCGAGTCGGGCAGCGACACCCCCTTTGCTCTGACCGGAAGTCAACCATGACCGAACCGACGCCTGGCGTGACGCCGCCCATGCCCGACAGCGACACGCAAGCGCCTGTACCGGTCCAACGGGTCCAGACTTTTGATGCCGACGAGGATGACGAGGGCGAGGACGGGCCCGACAGGCCGGCGGCGCGCCAGCCCCATCAGCCGCCCCAGGCGGTCGAATTTGCGGCCGTGGTCTCCGGTGAATTCGATGCCGAGGAAGAGGCGCCGGAAGCCGACGTGGCGACCAAGCGTGTGCTCGCGCCCCAGGCCGAAACCCCCAAGCTGCACAAGGTGCTGGCCCAGGCCGGCATGGGCTCGCGCCTGGAGATGGAACAGCTCATCATGGAGGGGCGCATCTCGGTCAACAACGAGCCGGCCCATATCGGCCAGCGCATCCAGTTCGGCGACCAGATCAAGGTCAACGGCAAGGCCATCCGGGTGCGCATCGACCCGCCCCCGCCCCGTGTCATCGCGTACCACAAGCCGGTGGGGGAGGTCGTCACGCACGACGACCCGCAGAACCGCCCCACGGTGTTCCGCAAGCTGCCCAAGCTGCACCAGGGCAAGTGGCAGTCGGTCGGCCGCCTGGACCTGAACACCGAGGGCCTGCTGCTCTTCACCAGCTCCGGTGACCTGGCCAACAAGCTCATGCACCCGCGTTTCGGCCTGGAGCGCGAGTACGCGGTGCGCGTGCTGGGTGCCCTGAGCAGCGAGGAAAAGAAGCGCCTGCTCGAAGGCGTGCAGCTGGACGACGGTGTGGCCCAGTTCGGCAGCATTGAAGAGGGTGGCGGCGAGGGCAGCAACTGCTGGTACCGCGTGACGATTTCCGAGGGCCGCAACCGCGAGGTGCGCCGCATGCTCGAAGCCGTGGGCCATGCCGTGAGCCGGCTGATCCGCATCCGCTACGGCGCCATGGTGCTGCCGCGCGGCCTCAAGCGCGGCGCCTGGATGGAACTGGACGAAGGCGATATCCGCGGCCTGATGCGGGTGGCCGAGCGCCGCCCCGGCGAGGGTGCGGCAGGCGAGGGGGGTGAACGCCCCCCGGCCCAGGGCAAACCCGGCGGCGGGCGCAACAGGCGCCGCGGCGGCGGCGGCCAGCAGGGCCAGGGCCCGCGCGGCTCCGGCGCGGGCGACAAGTCCGGCGGACAACGCAAGGGTGGCGGCCAGGGCCAGCAGCAGGGGCGCAACAAGGACCGCAATGCCCGCCAGGGCGGTGGGGGCGGCGGCGGTGATGGCCAGCCCGATCCGATGAAGACTTCCTTTGGTTACATCGGCGCCGACAGCTTTACACGCCAGCGCCAGGAGCCGCGCCGCGGCAATGGCGGCGGCGGTGGCAATGGGGGGCCGCGGCGCGGCGGACGGGGCGGCGGGCGCTGAAAGCGGCCCGGCCGGCTTCTCCCGCGCGGGACGGACCGCACCAGTACCCAAAGTGTCACTGACACCGGTTAAAATACAGGGCTTTGCCCATGGTGGGGCAGAAACCCTTTTCTCATAAACAGACTCAGGAATTCACATGGCCATCCAGCGCACTTTCTCCATCATCAAGCCCGACGCCGTTGCCAAGAACGTCATTGGCCAGATCTACGCCCGTTTCGAAGGCGCCGGCCTGAAGGTCATCGCCGCCCGCATGGCCCACCTGTCGCGCGCTGAAGCCGAGGCTTTCTACGCCGTGCACAAGGCACGTCCCTTCTTCAAGGACCTGGTCGAGTTCATGATTTCCGGCCCGGTGATGCTCCAGGTGCTCGAAGGCGAGAACGCCATCCTGAAGAACCGTGACCTGATGGGTGCCACCGACCCCAAGAAGGCCGACAAGGGCACCATCCGCGCCGACTTCGCCGACAGCATCGACGCCAACGCCGTGCACGGCTCCGACGCCCCCGAAACCGCCGCGGTGGAGATTGCTTTCTTCTTCGCCGGCATGAACATCCACAGCCGCTGAAAGGCGGATGTAACGATGCAATGACGGCCAATCTGCTCGACTTCGACCTCGACGGTTTGGCCGCCTTTTGCGAGCGGCTGGGTGAAAAGCGCTTTCGCGCCACCCAGCTGTTCCGCTGGATCCACCAGAAGGGTGCTTCCGGCTTCGATCAGATGAGCGATCTGGCCAAGTCCCTGCGTGAGAAGCTCGCCACCACGGCGCGCATCCAGGGCTTGCAGGTCATCTCCCAGCAGATCTCCGCCGACGGCACCATCAAGTGGCTGTTCGACGTGGGTGACGGCAATGCCGTCGAATCGGTCTACATCCCCGAGGACGACCGTGGCACGCTGTGCGTGTCGTCCCAGGCCGGCTGCGCCGTGGGCTGCCGTTTCTGCTCCACCGGTCACCAGGGTTTCAGCCGCAACCTGAGCACCGGCGAGATCGTCGCCCAGCTCTGGTTTGCCGAACACTTCCTGCGCCAGCACCTCAAGCGCAGCGACCGTGTCATTACCAATGTGGTGATGATGGGCATGGGCGAGCCGCTGCAGAACTACAACGAGCTGGTCCCCGCCTTGCGCGTGATGCTGGACGACCATGGCTACGGCCTGTCGCGCCGCCGCCTCACCGTGTCCACCTCGGGGGTGGTGCCCATGATGGACCGCCTGGCCCAGGACTGCCCGGTGGCGCTGGCCGTCTCGCTGCACGCGCCCAACGACGAACTGCGTGACAACCTGGTGCCGCTGAACCGCAAGTACCCCATTGCCGAGCTGATGGACGCCTGCAACCGCTACCTGGCCCACGCGCCGCGCGACTTCATCACCTTCGAGTACTGCATGCTCGACGGCGTCAACGACCAGCCCGAACATGCGCGCCAACTGGTCGAGCTGGTGCGCAAGCACGCCACCGGCGGGGTCTGGTGCAAGTTCAACCTGATTCCCTTCAATCCCTTCCCGGCCTCCGGGCTCAAGCGCTCGCCGAATGAACGCGTGCAGGCCTTCGCCAAAATCCTCCTGGATGCTGGTATCGTCACGACTGTGCGCAAGACGCGCGGCGACGACATCGACGCCGCCTGCGGCCAGCTGGCCGGCGACGTCAAGGACCGCACCGGGGTGGACGAGCGCATGGCACGTCAGCGCAAGCTGCTGCAACCCATGCAGTCCCTGCAGAGCCTATCCAAGGAGGTTTGAGGCATGAATGTGACTGATGCGATGTGCGGCCCTGGCCGTCGGTGGCTGCTCGCAGCCTGCCTGGTGCTGGTCGCGCTGACCGGCCTGCAGGGTTGTGCGGGAGGGCCCACGCCCGGTAGCGCGGACCTCGTCACCGATTCCGACGAGCCGGCGATCCGCAAGCGCGCCCGCACCCGGCTGCAGCTGGCCAGTGGTTATTTCGAGCAGGGCCAGACCACCGTGGCGCTGGACGAGGTCAAGCAGTCGCTCGCCATCGATCCCGACTTCCCCGATGCCTACAATCTGCGCGGCCTGATCTACCTGCGCCTGAACGACATGCGGCTGGCCGAAGAGAGTTTCCGCCGCGCCCTGGCCATCAGCCCCAACGATGCCAATGTGCTGCACAACTATGGCTGGATGCAGTGCCAGCAGGGCAAATACACCGAGGCGATACAGACCTACACCCAGGCCCTGGCCAACCCGACCTACGGCGGCCGGGCCAAGACCTGGCTGACCAAGGGCCTGTGCCAGATGCAGGCCCGCCAGTTCAACGATGCCGAGTTCAGCCTGAACAAGTCCTACGAGCTCGATGCCGGCAACCCGGTGACGGGCTACAACCTGGCCCTGCTGCTGTACCAGCGTGGCGACGCGGCGCGCGCCCAGTTCTACATCCGGCGCATCAACAACAGCGAGCTGGCCAATGCCGAGACCCTGTGGCTGGGCATCAAGGTCGAGCAGCGCATCGGCAACCGGGTGGCGCGGGACCAGCTGGTGACCCAGCTGCGCAGCCGCTATCCGAGATCGCGTGAACTGAGTTCTTTTGAGCGGGGAGCATTCAATGAGTGATGAGGCAGCCATCAGCAGCGCGCCTGTACAGGATACGCCCGTGGCCGAGCCCGCCGCTGCGGCGCCCAGGACCACGGCCGGCCAGTTGCTGCGCGAGGCGCGCGAAGCCGCCAATGTCGAGCTGCCGGCGCTGGCGCTGGCGCTCAAGGTCTCGGTCAAGAAGCTGGAATCCCTGGAGGCTGACCGTCTCGACCTGCTGCCCGATGCGGTGTTCGTGCGGGCCCTGGCCTCCAGCGTCTGCCGTGCGCTCAAGATCGATGCAGCCCCCGTGCTGGCCCAGTTGCCGCAGTCCAAGGTGCCGCGCTTGGACTATGACGAGCCTGGCCTGAACACGCCTTTCCATACGCCGGGCGACGTGGCCAAGACCCCCTTCCTGGACCGTCTCTCGCGCCCCATGGTGCTGGCCGCGCTGGCCGTGCTGCTGGGTGCCCTGGTCCTGATCTTCTTTCCCTCGACCGAACAGCGTGCCGAGATCGGCGCCATCGTGACCCGCGCCCCTGCGCCGGCCGCCGAGACCACGGAGCCGGTGCCCGCGCCAGTGCCCGTCGCGCCGGCCGCCCCGGTCAAGGCCGCTGCCGCCCCGGTGGTGCGCGAAGCAGCCGCTCCGGTCGCACCGCCGGTGGCCACGCCCGCTGCAGCGCCGGCCAAGGCCGTCAAGGCGGCCGAGGCCGCCCCTGCGCCTGCGCGTACCGAGCCGGCGCCCGTCGCGACGCCTGCGCCGGCTGCAGCGGTGTCACCCGAGCTGCTCGCCGTGCGCAAGCGGCTGGCGAGCTCGGGCCTTGTGATCTTCAAGACCAGCGGTCCGTCCTGGGTCGAGGTCACCGACGGCAAGGGCGCCATCCAGCTCAGCCGCCTGGTGGAGCCCGGTGAGCCCGTCGGCGCCTCCGGCCCGCTGCCGCTCAATGTGACCATAGGCCGCGCCGATGTGACCGAGGTGCTGGTGCGCGGCAAACCCTTCCCGCTGGACGAGGTCACACGCGGCGGGGTGGCCCGATTCGAGGTGAAGTAGTGCAGCAGACGGGTCCCATCGATCAGGCCGCGCCGCGTGCGCGGCGTTCGCGCCAGGCCCGCGTGGCCTGGGGCGACAACGTCGTCACCGTGGGCGGTGACGCGCCGGTGCGCGTGCAGTCCATGACCAACACCGACACGGTGGATGTCATCGGTACCGCCATCCAGGTCAAGGAACTGGCCCAGGCCGGCTCGGAGCTGGTGCGCATCACGGTCAACACCCCCGAGGCGGCCCAGGCTGTGCCGCACATCCGCGAGCAGCTGGACCGCATGGGCATCGCCGTGCCCCTGATCGGCGATTTCCACTACAACGGCCACACCCTGCTCAGCCAGTACCCGGCCTGCGCCGAGACCCTGTCCAAGTACCGCATCAACCCCGGCAATGTGGGCAAGGGCGACAAGCGCGACCGCCAGTTCGGCCAGATGATCGAGGCCGCCCTCAAATGGAACAAGCCGGTGCGTATCGGCGTGAACTGGGGCAGCCTGGACCAGGAGCTGCTGGCCGGTCTGATGGACGAGAACAGCCGCCGCGCCCAGCCCTGGGACGCCAAGGCCGTGATGTACGAGGCCCTGATCACCTCGGCCATCGACTCCGCCCGTTTTGCGCAGGAGCTGGGCATGCGTCCCGAGCAGATCCTGCTGTCCTGCAAGGTCAGCGGCGTGCAGGACCTGATTTCCGTCTACCGCGAGCTGGCCCAGCGCTGCGACTACCCCCTGCACTTGGGCCTGACCGAGGCCGGCATGGGCACCAAGGGCACGGTGGCCTCGGCCACGGCCCTGTCCATCCTGCTGCAAGAAGGTATCGGCGACACCATCCGTGTTTCGCTCACGCCCCAGCCGGGTGAGTCCCGCACGCAGGAGGTGGTGATCGCCAATGAAATTCTGCAGGCCCTGGGCCTGCGCATCTTCGTGCCCAGCGTGACCGCCTGCCCTGGCTGTGGCCGCACTACCAGCACCACCTTCCAGGAACTGGCCAAGCAGATCGACGACTTCCTGCGTTTGCAGATGCCGGTGTGGCGCAAGCAGTACCCGGGCGTGGAAGCGCTCAAGGTGGCCGTCATGGGCTGCATCGTCAACGGCCCAGGCGAGAGCAAGCATGCCGACATCGGCATCAGCCTGCCGGGCACGGGCGAAGCACCGGCCGCACCGGTGTTCATCGACGGCGAGAAGCGCCTGACGCTGCGCGGCGAGGGCATCGCGCAGGAATTCCAGAAGATCGTCGAGAACTACATCGAAGCCCGCTTCGGCGCGCACAAGAAGTCCGTCGTCGAGACGGTCTGAACCACATTGAAGAGTGAAGAGAACATGGCATCCAAGCCAGAGAAACTGCTTGCCGTCAAAGGCATGAACGACATCCTGCCGCCGGACTCGGCGCGCTGGGAATGGTTCGAGGAACAGGTGCGCGCGCTGATGGCGCGTTTTGCCTACCGCAACATCCGCACGCCCATCGTCGAGCCCACGCCGCTGTTCGTGCGCGGCCTGGGCGAGGTGACCGACATCGTCGAGAAGGAGATGTACTCCTTCGAAGACCGGCTCAACGGCGAACAGCTCACCCTGCGTCCCGAGAGCACGGCCGGTGTGGTGCGCGCCGTGGTCGAGCACAACCTGCTGTACGAAGGCGGCAAGCGCCTGTATTACATGGGCCCCATGTTCCGCCACGAGCGCCCGCAGCGTGGCCGCTACCGCCAGTTCCACCAGATCGGCGCCGAGGCCCTGGGTTTTGCCGGTGCCGAAGTGGATGCCGAGATGATCCTGCTGGCCGACGCGCTGTGGAAGGTGCTGGGCCTGGCCGATGTGCGCCTGGAGCTCAACAGCCTGGGCCAGCCCGAAGAGCGCAAGCTGCATCGCGCTGCGCTGATCGCCTGGTTCGAACAGCACGCCGAGCAGCTGGACGAAGACGCCAGGCGCCGCCTGCACAGCAACCCGCTGCGCATCCTGGACACCAAGAACCCGGCCATGCAGGCCCTGGTGGAAGCCGCGCCCAAGCTGATCGATTTCCTGGGCGAGGCTTCGCTGGCCCACTTCAACCAGGTGCGCGCCATCCTGGACGCCAGCGGCGTGGCCTACACGATCAACCCGCGTCTGGTGCGCGGCATGGACTACTACAACCTCACGGTTTTCGAGTTCATCACGACCCGTCTGGGTTCGCAGGGCACGATCTGCGGCGGTGGCCGTTACGACTACCTGATCGAGCAGATCGGTGGCAAGCCCGCGCCGGCCGTGGGCTGGGCCCTGGGCGTGGAACGTGTGCTGGAACTGCTGAAAGAGCAGGGCGCCGAGTCACCCCAGCCCCTGCCCGACGCCTACGCCATCATTCCCGACGCCGCGGCCCTGCCGCAGGCCATGCCCGTGTTGCAGGCCCTGCGCGCTGCCGGCCTCAAGGTGCAGATGCACGCCGGCAGCGGCGAGGGCATGGGCAGCATGAAATCGCAGTTCAAGAAGGCCGACAGCAGCGGCGCGAGTTACGCGCTGATCTTCGGCGCCGACGAGCTGGCCCGCGGCGAAGTGACCGTCAAGGCGCTGCGCGACGGCGCCGGCGCGCAGGCCAGCCATCCCCTGGCGCAGGCGGCCGACTGGGCCCCCCGCCTACAATCCCGCACCTGATCTCCGCACCTGATCTGAAGAAACCACATGGCACACCTCGACCTCGAAGAACAAGAGCAGCTTGACCAGCTCAAGCAATTCTGGAAACAGTACGGCGGCCTCATCAGCTGGGGGCTGATCATGCTGCTGGCGGTCTACGCCGGCTGGAACGGCTGGCAGTACTGGCAGCGCAAGCAGGCCGTACAGGCCACGGCCCTGTACGAAGAAGTGGAGCGCATCGCCGCCAGCGGCGACGCCACGCGCCTGGACCGCGCCCTGAGCGACATGCAGGACAAGTTTGCCGGCACCGCGCAGGCCCAGCAGGCCGCTTTGCTGACCGCCGCCGTGCACGCCTCGGCCGGTCGCAACGACGCCGCCCGTGCCGCCCTCGCGTGGGTGGCCGAAGCATCGGGTGACGAAGGCTACAAGGCCGTGGCGCGCCTGCGCCTGGCCGGCCTGCTGCTCGATGCCAAGTCCTATGACGAAGCGCTCAAGCAGCTTGCCGCCAGCTTCCCGGCCGAGTTCGCCGCCCTGGCGTCCGACCGCCGCGGCGACGTCTACCTGGCCCAGGGCAAAAAGGCCGAAGCCGGTGCGGAATACCAGAAGGCCTGGGCCGGCCTGGAAGCCGGTAGCAGCTACCGCAACGTGGTCGACGTCAAGCTGGCCTCTTTGGGCCTGACGCCAGCCGCCGCGGCCGGGGAGAAGAAGTGATCCTGTCCCGTCCGGTTCTGCTGCGCTCCCTGCGTGGCGTGGCGGCCCTGGCTTTGACGGCCTTGCTGCTGGCCTGTTCCAGCGCACCCAGCCGTCCCGAACCGGCGCCGCTGCCGCCCGATCCCAAGCTGCTGGGCATGCGCCAGGCCTGGGCCATCGATATCGGCCGGGTCGATTTCCCCTTGGTGCTGCAGGTGGCCGGCAACACCGTGGGCGTGGCCTCCACGGAAGGTCGGGTCAGCCTGCTCGATGCCCGCACCGGTGAGGCGGTGTGGAAGTTCGAGGTGGGCACACCGCTGAACGCCGGTGTCGGCCACGATGGCCGCAACGCGGCCGTGGTCACGACTGAGAACGAGCTGGTGGCCTTGCAGGATGGCAAGGAACTCTGGCGCCAGCGCCTGTCGGCGCCGTCCTACACCCCGCCCCTGGTGGCCGGGGCCCGTGTATTCGTATTGGGTGCGGATCGCAGCATCTCCGCCTACGATGGCCAGAGCGGCCGGCGCCTGTGGCACCAGACGCGCAGCGGCGAAGCCCTGGTCCTGCGTCAGCCCGGTGTGCTGATTCCCGTGGGCGACACCCTGGTGGTGGGCCTGTCGGGCCGCCTGGCGGGCCTGAACCCGCTCAACGGTACGCCCCGCTGGGAAGTGCCCATCGCGTCCCCGCGCGGTACCAATGACGTGGAGCGCCTGGTCGACCTGGTGGCCGGTGTCGCACGGCAGGGCTCGGTGGTCTGCACGCGCGCCTTTCAGTCCGCGCTGGGCTGCGTCGATGCGGCGCGCGGTGCGCTGGTCTGGAGCAAACCCGCGGCTGGCGCTTCCGGCCTGAGCGGGGATGCCTCCCTCCTGCTGGGGGTGGAGTTCGACGGCACCGTGGTGGCCTGGCGGCCCAGGGACGGCGAACGTGCCTGGAGCACGAACCAGCTGCGTTACCGCAAGCTGACCTCGCCGCTGCTGCTGGGGCCGGCCCTGGTCGTGGGCGATGACGCCGGCCAGCTGCACTTCCTCGCGCGCCAGGATGGCGCCTTGCAGACCCGTATCGAAACCGACGGCACGCCCATCGCTGCCGCGCCGGCTCTGGTGGGCAGTACCGTGGTCGTGGTCACGCGCGCTGGTCGCGTGCTGGGGCTGCGCCCTGAATAATCAACAAGAAAGCCCGCCATGAAACCCGTCCTGGCCCTGGTGGGCCGCCCCAACGTCGGCAAGTCCACGCTGTTCAACCGGCTGACCAAGTCGCGCGACGCCATCGTGGCCGACTTCGCCGGCCTCACGCGCGACCGCCACTACGGCAACGGCAAGCAGGGCAAGCACGAGTACATCGTCATCGACACCGGTGGTTTCGAGCCCACGGCCGAGGACGGCATCTACAAGGAAATGGCCAAGCAGACCCGCCAGGCCGTGGCCGAGGCCGATGTGGTGATTTTCGTCGTCGATGCGCGCGGCGGCCTGTCGGCGCAGGACCATGACATTGCAAATTACCTGCGTCGCCTGGGCAAGCCCTGCGTGCTGGTGGCCAACAAGGCCGAGGGCATGACCGACGCCACCCGGCTGGGCGAGTTCTACGAGCTGGGCCTGGGCGAGGTGTATCCGGTGTCGGCCGCGCACGGGCAGGGTATCCGCTCGCTGGTTGACCTGGCGCTGGAGCCGCTGCACCTGCCGGATGAGGACGAAGCCGAAGAGGAAGAGACACCTGGTGTCATCAAGCTGGCCGTGGCTGGACGCCCCAATGTGGGCAAGTCCACCCTGATCAACACCTGGCTGGGCGAGGAGCGCCTGGTAGCTTTCGACCTGCCGGGCACCACGCGCGACGCCATCAGCGTGCCCTTCGAGCGCAACGGTCAGAAGTTCGAACTGATCGACACCGCCGGCCTGCGCCGCAAGGGCAAGGTCTTCGAGGCCATCGAGAAATTTTCGGTGGTCAAGACCCTGCAGGCCATCGAGTCGGCCAACGTCGTGCTGCTGCTGCTGGACGCAACCCAGGGCGTGACCGACCAGGATGCACACATCGCCGGCTACATCCTGGAGAGCGGGCGCGCCGTGGTGCTGGCCGTCAACAAATGGGATGCCACCGACGACTACCAGCGTCAGACCCTGCAGCGTTCCATCGAGACGCGGCTGGCCTTCCTGAAGTTCGCCAACATGCACTTCATCTCGGCCAAGAAACGCCAGGGCCTGGGGCCGCTGTGGACCTCCATTGCCCAGGCCTACAAGGCCGCCAGCTGCAAGATGTCCACGCCGGTGCTGACGCGCCTGCTGCTGCAGGCCGTGCAGTTCCAGAGCCCCCAGCGCGCCGGCATGTTCCGGCCCAAGATGCGCTACGCGCACCAGGGCGGCATGAACCCGCCGGTGATCGTGATCCACGGCAATTCGCTGGAACACGTGCCCGATTCCTACAAGCGTTTCCTCGAAGGCTGGTTCCGCAAGGAGTTCGACCTGGTCGGTACGCCCATGCGCATCGAGTTCAAGACCTCGAGCAATCCCTACGCCGACAAGGACGACAGCTAGAGACCGGACGCTTTACCGGGGGTTAACCCCGCTTGTCAAGCGGGCGCCAGCCTGCTGTGGTATGGTGACGTCTTCCTTACTACTCTTTTGAACACGGAGAATATCGTGAGCAATAACAAAGGCCAGCTTCTGCAAGACCCCTTCCTCAACGCCCTGCGCCGCGAGCATGTGCCGGTCTCCATCTATCTGGTCAACGGCATCAAGTTGCAAGGCCAGATCGAATCCTTCGATCAGTACGTGGTCCTGCTGCGCAATACCGTGACCCAGATGGTCTACAAACACGCCATCTCGACCATCGTCCCCGGCCGTGCCGTGAATTTCGCGGTCGGCGAGGGCGAAGCAGCCCCCAGCGCGCCCTGATGCGTCGGGGGGTGACGGCCGGCCCGCGGGCCGGCCTCTGATCCATCATCACCTGAACACCCCCTTGACCGCTTTGTCAGACCAGACCCCTGCATCGACCATCCTGGTCGGGGTGGACTTCGGTCTGCCGCATTTCGACGGTGAACTCGAGGAGCTCGGCCTGCTGGCCGAGACCGCCGGGCTCAAGCCGGTCGGCCGCATCACCTGCAAGCGCAAGGCGCCCGACGCGGCGCTGTTCGTGGGCAGCGGCAAGGCCGAGGAGATCAAGCTGCTGGCCCAGCAGCTCGGCGCCAGCGAAATCCTGTTCGACCAGAGTCTGAGCCCCGCCCAGCAGCGCAATCTGGAGCGCACGCTGGAGCTGCCGGTCAACGACCGCACCCTGCTCATCCTGGAAATCTTCGCCCAGCGCGCGCGCAGCCATGAGGGCAAGCTGCAGGTCGAACTCGCGCGCCTGCAGTACCTGAGCACCCGTCTGGTGCGCCGCTGGTCCCACCTGGAGCGCCAGACCGGCGGTGCCGGTGTGCGCGGCGGCCCGGGCGAGAAGCAGATCGAGCTGGACCGCCGCATGATTGCCGAGTCCATCAAGCGCACCAAGGAACGTCTGCACAAGGTCAAGCGCCAGCGCCAGACCCAGCGCCGCCAGCGCGAGCGGCGTGACGCCTACAACATCTCCCTGGTCGGCTACACCAACGCCGGCAAGTCCACTCTCTTCAATGCCCTGGTCAAGGCGCGTGCCTATGCCGCCGACCAGCTGTTTGCCACCCTGGACACCACCACGCGCCAGCTCTACCTGGGCGAGGCGGGGCGTTCGGTCTCCCTGTCCGACACCGTGGGTTTCATCCGAGACCTGCCGCACGGCCTGATCGACGCCTTCCAGGCCACCCTGCAGGAGGCGGTGGATGCCGATCTGTTGCTGCACGTGGTCGACGCCGCCAACCCCAATTTCCCCGAGCAGATCGCCGAAGTGCAGCGGGTGCTGGCCGAAATCGGCGCCGAGCACATCCCCCAGGTGCTGGTCTTCAACAAACTGGACGCCCTGGGTCCGGAACGCCGGCCCGCACGGGTGCAGGACAGCTACGAACTTGACGGCCAGGCCGTGCAACGCATCTTCGTCAGCGCCCATGACGGGGAGGGCTTGCCTGCTTTGCGGCAACTGTTGGCCCAACGCGTCATGGACAGCGTTGCCGAGGCCCCTGAAACAGCCGAAATCGCGGCTGATTTCCCGGACAATGGTGCAAGCCCATTCTGATTGGGCACAATGGCGGCGTACCGGTCCGTGAGCCGAGATCAAAGAGAGATCCAAGAATGAAAATCCATGCACCAGCCTTTCGCTGGGCCGCACAATGGCCCGGCCGCCTGCGCGGCATGTTCAATCTGAACGACCCGCGCTGGGGCCGTGGCGACGACAAGCCCTCCGAGGGCAAGCCCGAGCAGCCGGCACGCCCCGAATCCGAGGTGCCACCGCCCCAGGGCAACAGCCGTGGCGCGCGCCCCGGCAACACCCAGGGTCCGCCCGATCTGGACGAACTCTGGCGCGATTTCAACCGCAAGCTTTCCGGCCTGTTCGGCGGTGGGCGCGGCGGCGGTGGCAACAACGGCGGCAAGGCGCCCGACATGAAGGGTGCGAGCTTCGGCATCGGCCTGATCCTGGCCATCGTCGTCCTGATCTGGCTGGGCACGGGCTTTTTCATCGTGCAGGAAGGCCAGCAGGCCGTCATCACCCAGTTCGGCAAGTACAAGTCCACCGTGGGGGCCGGTTTCAACTGGCGCCTGCCGTATCCGATCCAGCGCCATGAGCTGATCTTCGTGACGCAGATCCGCTCGGTTGACGTCGGCCGTGACGTCGTCATCAAGGCCACGGGCCTGCGCGAGTCGGCCATGCTGACCGCGGACGAGAACATCGTCGAGATCAAGTTCGCCGTGCAGTACCGCCTGAACGACGCACGCGCCTACCTGTTCGAGAGCCGCGACCCGGCCAGCGCCGTGGTGCAGGCCGCCGAAACCGCGGTGCGCGAGGTGGTGGGCAAGATGAAGATGGACTCGGCCCTGTCCGATGAACGCGACCAGATCGGCCCGCGCGTGCGCAAGCTCATGCAGGACATCCTGGACCGCTACAAGGTCGGCATCGAGGTGGTGGGCATCAACCTGCAGCAGGGCGGTGTGCGTCCGCCCGAGCAGGTGCAGGCCGCCTTCGACGACGTGCTCAAGGCCGGCCAGGAACGCGAACGCCTGAAGAACGAGGCCCAGGCCTACGCCAATGACGTGGTGCCACGCGCCATCGGTACCGCCTCGCGCCTGAAGGAAGAGGCCGAAGGCTACAAGTCGCGCATCGTGGCCCAGGCCCAGGGTGACGGGCAGCGCTTCCGCTCGGTGCTCACCGAGTACCAGAAGGCGCCTCAGGTCACGCGCGACCGGCTCTACCTTGAGTCGATGCAGCAGATCTACAGCAATGTGACCAAGGTGCTGGTGGACTCCAAGCAGGGCTCCAACCTGCTCTACCTGCCGCTGGACAAGATCATGCAGCTCGGTGACGAGGGCGCTGCGCCTCTGATGCAGGGCACGACACCGGCCGCTGTGCCGCCGCAGACGACGCCGTCCTCGGCCGCCGCCGATGCCCGCTCGCGCCAGAACCTGCGTTCGCGTGAACGCGAAGTCCGATAGGAGAACCCCAACATGAACCGTATCGGATTCATCCTTTCCTCCCTGCTGGTGGTGCTGGCCCTGGCCAGCTCCATGCTGTTCGTGGTCGACCAGCGCCAGTTCGGCGTGGTCTACGCCCTGGGCCAGATCAAGGAAGTCATCACCGAGCCCGGCCTCAACATCAAGTTGCCGCCGCCCTTCCAGAACGTGACCTATATCGACAAGCGTCTGCTCACGCTGGACAGCCCGGATAACGAACCCATGCTGACCGCCGAGAAGCAGCGTGTGGTGATCGACTGGTATGTGCGCTGGCGCATCAGCGACCCCACCGAGTACATCCGCAATGTGGGCCTGAACGAGGCCGCCGGCACCAGCCAGCTCAATCGCGTGGTGCGCAACGCCTTCCAGGAGGAGATCAACAAGCGCACCGTCAAGGAGCTGCTCTCGCTCAAGCGCGAGGCGCTGATGGAAGACGTCAAGGAAGAAGTGCTCAAGGCCGTGCGGGGCGAGAAGCCCTGGGGCATCGACGTGGTCGACGTGCGCATCACGCGTGTGGACTACGTGGAATCCATCACCGAATCGGTCTACGGCCGCATGACGGCCGAGCGCAAGCGCGTGGCCAACGAGCTGCGTTCCACCGGTGCGGCCGAGGGTGAAAAGATCCGCGCCGACGCCGACCGCCAGCGCGAGGTGACGGTGGCCAATGCCTACCGCGACGCGCAGAAGATCAAGGGCCAGGGCGACGCCGAGGCCGCACGCATCTACGCCGAGTCCTTCGGCCGTGATCCCTCCTTCGCCCAGTTCTATCGCAGCCTGGAGGCCTATAAGGCCAGTTTCGCCAGCAAGAACGATGTGATGGTGCTCGACCCCAGCGGCTCGGAGTTCTTCAAGGTCTTCCGCGGCCAGGGCGCAGCGCCCAAGAAATAGGAAGGCGTGAATAGCGACGCCTTCTGGCTGGCGATGGCCCTCGTCCTGGTGATCGAGGGCCTTTTCCCGTTCATCTCGCCGGGGGGCTGGCGCCGCATGTTCGCCCAGATCCTGCAGCTGGGGGACGGCCAGATCCGCTTCTTCGGCCTGTGCAGCATCCTGGCCGGTCTGGCCTGGTTCTGGTGGCTGCAGTTCTGAGCTTTCGGAACGGGGCGCCGCCGGGGCGCCATCCCAACCCGGTAAAATCACGTTTTTAACAGCTCCCCCTTTCCCATGTCCGCCTGGCTCCTGCCGGATCACATTGCCGATGTCCTGCCTTCCGAGGCCCGCCACATCGAGGAACTGCGCCGCGACCTGCTCGACATGGCGCGCTGCTACGGCTATGAACTGGTCATGCCGCCGCTGCTCGAGCACCTCGAGTCGCTGCTGACCGGTACCGGCCAGGCGCTCAAGCTGCAGACCTTCACCCTGGTGGACCAGCTCTCGGGCCGGGCCATGGGCCTGCGCCCCGACACCACACCCCAGGTCGCCCGCATCGACGCCCACCTGCTCAACCGCCGCGGCGTGGCCCGCCTGTGCTACTGCGGCCCGGTGGTGCATACACGCCCGGCCAGCCCGCACGCCACGCGCGAGCCCCTGCAGTTCGGTGCCGAGATCTACGGCCACGCCGGCCTGGAGGCCGACCTGGAAGCCCTGCTGCTGGCGCTGGACTGCCTCAAGGCAAGCAAGCTCCAGTCCTATACCCTGGACCTGGCCGATGTGCGCATCGTCAGCGCGCTGCTGCAAGGCGTGCCGGCCAATGCCGAAACCCTGGACGCGGTGCGCGCCGCGCTGGCCGCCAAGGATGTGCCCGGCTTGACCCAGCTCACGCGCGATTTCCCCACCGCTTCGCGCCAGGGCCTGCTGGCCCTGCCACGCCTCTACGGTGATGTCGCTGTGCTGGACGAGGCCGCCAAGGTGCTGCCGGCCCTGCCGGCCGTGCGCGAGGCCCTGGACAGCCTCAGGTGGCTGGCCGGCCACCTGCAGGGCACGACCCTGGGTTTCGACCTGGCCGACCTGCGCGGGTATGCCTACTACAGCGGCGTGCGTTTTGCCGTCTATGCTGAGGGCGCGAGCGACGCGCTGCTGCGTGGCGGTCGTTATGACGAGGTCGGTGCAGTGTTCGGGCGCAAGCGCCCGGCCGTGGGCTTCAGCCTGGACCTCAAGACCCTGGTGGGCGCCGTGCCGGCCCGTTCCCTGCGCGCGGCCATCCGCGCGCCCTGGAGCGAATCGGCCTCGCTGCGCGCGGCCATTGCCCGCCTGCGCGGGCAGGGCGAGACCGTGGTCTGCGTGCTGCCCGGCCATGAGAGCGAGATCGACGAATTCCATTGCGACCGTGAGCTGACCGAGGTGTCGGGCCAGTGGGTCGTCAGCGCCATCTGAGCGCTTTCCTTCCATTCAAAGCGCTTTTTCGAGTACATCTGAAATGAATACAACCAAAGGTCGTAACGTCGTTGTCGTGGGCACCCAGTGGGGCGACGAGGGCAAGGGCAAGCTGGTGGACTGGCTCACCGAGTTCTCCCAGGGCGTGGTGCGTTTCCAGGGTGGCCACAATGCGGGCCACACGCTGGTCATCAACGGCGTCAAGACCGCGCTGCACCTCATCCCCAGCGGCATCATGCGCCCGGGCGTCAAGTGCTACATCGGCAACGGCGTGGTGCTGTCGGCGGCCAAGCTTTTCGAGGAGATCGCCGGCCTGGAGAAGGCCGGCGTCGAGGTGCGTTCGCGACTGCGCGTCAGCGAGGCCTGCCCGCTGATCCTGCCTTTCCACGTGGCGCTGGATGTGGCCCGCGAAGCCGCGCGCGAGCAGGGCGGTTCCGAGAAGATCGGCACCACCGGCCGCGGTATCGGCCCGGCCTACGAGGACAAGATCGCCCGCCGCGCCCTGCGTGTGCAGGACCTGAAATACCCCGAGCGTTTCGCCGCCAAGCTCAAGGAACTGCTGGCCCTGCACAACCACGTGCTGAGCACCTTCCTGGGCTCGAAAAAATTTACTTTCGGCGAAGCGCTCCAGCCTTACATGAAGGACGGCGAAGTCCAGTTCGAGCCGGTCTACGCCGAGGCCATGCGCCACGCCGAACTGCTCAAGCCCATGATGGCCGACGTCTCGCGTGAGCTCAACGACGCCAACGGCAAGGGCGCCAACCTGCTGTTCGAAGGCGCCCAGGGCACCCTGCTCGACGTGGACCACGGCACCTACCCCTATGTCACCTCCAGCAACTGCGTGGCCGGCAACGCCGCCGCCGGTGCCGGCGTGGGCCCGGGCATGCTGCACTACATCCTGGGCATCACCAAGGCCTACTGCACCCGCGTGGGTGGCGGTCCCTTCCCGACCGAGCTGGACTGGGAAACCCCCGGCACCCCCGGTTACCACATGAGCACCGTGGGCGCCGAGAAGGGCGTGACCACGGGCCGCTCGCGCCGCTGCGGCTGGTTCGATGCCGCGCTGCTCAAGCGCTCGGCCCAGGTCAACGGCCTGACCGGCATGTGCCTGACCAAACTGGACGTGCTCGACGGATTGAAGGAATTGCAGCTGTGCACGGGCTACGAGCTCGACGGCGAGACCATCGACATCCTGCCCATGGGCGCCGACGAGATCGCGCGCTGCAAGCCCGTCTACGAAACCCTGCCCGGCTGGACCGAGAGCACCGTGGGCGTCACGAAATACGACAAGCTGCCGATCAACGCGCGCCTGTACCTGCAGCGCATCGAGCAGGTCACCGGTGTGCCCATCCACATCATCTCGACCAGTCCGGACCGCGATCACACGATCATGATGCGGCATCCGTACGTCGCCTGAAACCAGCAACAATAGCTATCAAAAGAGGAGCAACCGGATGTTGACCGAAGACGGCAAGCACCTGTACGTGAGCTACGGCGAGTACCACAACCTGGTCGAGAAGCTGGCCATCAAGATCCACCAGTCAGGCTGGGAGTTCGACACCATCCTGTGCCTGGCGCGCGGGGGCATGCGCCCCGGCGACATCCTCTCGCGCATCTTCGAGAAGCCCCTGGCCATCATGTCCACCAGCTCCTACCGGGCCAATGCCGGCACCGAGCAGGGCCACCTGGACATCGCCAAGTACATCACCACGCCCCAGGGCGAGATCGCCGGCCGTGTGCTGCTGGTCGACGACCTGGCCGATTCCGGCCACACCCTGCAGGCCGTGGTGCGCATGCTGCGCGACAACTACCCGCCCATCACCGATCTGCGCACGGCCGTGATCTGGACCAAGGGTGTGTCGAACTTCCAGCCCGATTACTCGGTGGATTACCTGCCCACCAATCCCTGGATCCACCAGCCCTTCGAGGTCTACGACCGCATGCACATCGCCGATGTGCTGACGAAATGGAAAGTCTGACGGTCGAGGCCTGAGCAGGAGCGGATCATGCAGGACAAACGCACCGGTCTGATCCACCACACTTACACGCCCCCCGAGGGCTTCGAAGCGCCGCAACCCGGTGTCTTCAAGGCCTCCACGGTCTTCTTCCCGACCGTGGCCGCCATGCGCAGCCGTGAGTGGAAGGACAAGACGGCCTACACCTACGGCCTGCACGGCACACCCACCAGCTACCTGCTGGAGGAGCGCCTGGCCACGCTGGAGGGCGGCGCGCAGTGCCTGCTGGTGCCCAGCGGCCTGGCGGCCATCGCCACCGTGGCGCTCTCGCTGCTCAAGAGCGGGGACGAGGTGCTGATCCCCGACAACGCCTACGGCCCCAACAAGGCCCTGGCCCAGGGCGAACTCAAGGACTGGGGCATCAGCCACCAGTTCTACGACGCCATGGACCCGCAGGACCTGGCGCGGCGCATCGGCCCGAAAACGAAACTGGTCTGGCTCGAGGCCGCAGGTTCGGTCACGCTGGAGTTTCCCGATCTGCGCGAGCAGCTGCGGGTCTGCCGAAATGCCAACGGCGGGGCCGGCGTGCTCAGCGCGCTGGACAACACCTGGGGCGCCGGGCTGGCTTTCAACGCCTTTGATCTGGGGGGGGGGCAGGGTGTGGACCTCACGGTCCAGGCCCTCACCAAATACCCCAGCGGCGGCGGTGACGTGCTCATGGGCTCCATCATCACGCGCGACCCCGGCCTGCACATCCGCCTCAAGCTCACCCATATGCGCCTGGGCCTGGGCGTGGGCATGAACGACGTGGAGGCCGTGCTGCGCTCCCTGCCCAGCCTGGCCCTGCGCTACCGCGAACACGACCGTACGGCGCGCGCCCTCGCGCGCTGGTGCCAGGGGCGTGCCGAATTCGCCCAGGTGCTGCACCCGGCCTTGCCCGGGTCGCCGGGCCACGCGCACTGGGAGGCCCTGTGCGGAGCTGAGGAGGGCAGGGCTGCCGGCCTGTTCAGCGTCGTTTTCGACGCGCGCTACTGCCCCGCGCAGGTGGACGCCTTCTGCGACGCCCTGCGTCTCTTCAGGCTGGGTTACAGCTGGGGCGGGCCCGTCAGCCTGGTCGTGCCCTACGAACTGGGCAGCATGCGCCAGCCCCGGCCGGCCCACCTGGCGCCCGGCACCCTGGTGCGTTTCTCCACCGGCCTGGAGGCGGCCACGGATCTGCAGGCCGACCTGGCGCAGGCGCTCCACGCCCTGAACTGATACCCCTGACGGCATTGGTGTTTTCCTGACTAGGCGGGGACGGGCGCAGGGGCTAGCCTAGGCCCTCATGAACCAGACCCCCGCACCCGGCGCCAGCAGCGAGCTGCCCGTCAACCCCGACCCCTATGTGCCACCACCTCCGGTGGGGCCCCGGCGCGAGATCGTGGTCCTGGGCTTTGCCGACCCCTTCCGCTGGCTGGCCCGAGGCTGGCGGGACATGCATGCCGAGATGGGCATCGCCCTGTTCTACGGCATGTGCTTCTGGGCCATGGCCCTGACCCTGGGGGCGGTGTTTCGCCATCTGCCTGAGTACACCATGTCCCTGCTCTCGGGCTGCCTGCTGGTCGGCCCCTTCCTGGCCCTGGGCCTGTACGAGGTGAGCCGCCGGCGCGAGCGGGGCCTGTCGCCCGACCTCGGCAGCTCCCTGACCTGCTGGGACGCGCACATCGGCAGCATGGGCCTGCTGGTGCTGGTGCTCATCGTGCTGGAACTGCTCTGGGGGCGCGCCTCCCTGGTGGTGTTCGCGGTCTTCTTCAACACCGGCATGCCGTCCACCGCGGGGGTGCTGCAGGCCATCTTCAACCCCGAGAACTGGGAGTTTGTCGCGGTCTACCTGGTGGTGGGCGGCATTTTTGCCGGCCTGGTCTTTGCGAGCTCGGTCGTCTCCATTCCCATGATCCTGGACCGCGACACCGACGCCATCTCGGCCGCGCTGACCAGCCTGCAGGTCTTCTTCAGCAACCTGCCGGTGCTGCTGTTGTGGGGCGCGCTCATCACCAGCCTGGTGCTGGTGGCCCTCGTCCCCTGGGGCCTGGGCCTGCTGCTTGTCGGCCCCTGGCTGGGGCATGCCAGCTGGCATGCCTATCGGGGGGCAGTGCGCTGGCTGGACTAGCAAGACCTTGGGCAGCAGCAGTCATGGTGGCATGCCAGAATGGTTTCCATGTCTGACGCCTTTCTCGAATGCCATCAACTGGTCAAACGCTACGGTGAAACCACGGTCGTCAACGACCTGAGCTTCGCCATCCACCCCGGCGAATGCCTGGGTGTCATCGGCCCCAACGGCGCCGGCAAGACCACCACCCTGCGCATGTGCCTGGGCCTGAGCACACCCGACAGCGGCCATGTCGAGGCCTTCGGGCTGCGCATGCCGGGCGACGCCCACGCCATCAAGGCCCAGGTGGGCGTGGTCACCCAGTTCGACTCGCTGGACCCCGATTTCAGTTGCGCCGAGAACCTGCTGGTCTTCGGCCGTTATTTCGGCATGAAGACGGCGGACATCCGCGCGCGCATCCCCGGCCTGCTGGAGTTTGCCGCGCTCTCGCACAAGGCCGACGCCAAACCCGGCCAGCTCTCGGGCGGCATGCGCCGCCGGCTCAGCCTGGCCCGTGCCCTGGTGAACGACCCGCGCCTGCTGCTGCTGGACGAACCCACCACGGGCCTGGACCCGCAGGCGCGCCACCTGATGTGGGAGCGCCTGCAGCAACTCATGCAGCAGGGCAAGTCCATCCTGCTGACCACCCACTTCATGGACGAGGCCGAACGCCTGTGCGACCGCCTGCTGGTCATCGACCACGGTCGCAAGATCGCCGAGGGCACGCCGCGCGACCTGATCGCCCTGCACCTGGAGCCCGATGTGGTCGAGGTCTATGGCGGCGACGCCGCTGCGCTGAGCACCGGCCCGCTGCGCGCCCTGGCCAGCCGGGTCGAGGTCAGCGGCGAGACCGTGTTCTTCTACACGCAGGACGCCGCGCCGCTCATGCAGGCCCTGGCGCACGACCACGGCGTGCGCAGCCTGCACCGGCCGGCCAATCTGGAAGACCTCTTCCTCAAGCTCACGGGTCGGCAAATTCGGGAGGACGCGTGATGAACAACATGATGCGATGGTGGCCCGTTTTCCTGCGCAACCTGCTGGTCTGGCGCAAGCTGGCCATCCCCAGCCTGGTGGGCAATATCGCCGAGCCGCTGATGTGGCTGGTGGCCTTCGGCTATGGCCTGGGCGCGCTGGTGGGCAGCGTACCCCTGGGCGAAGCCCAGGTGCCCTACATCCTCTTTCTGGCCAGCGGTTCGATCTGCATGAGCGCCATGAACGCGGCCTCGTTCGAGGCCCTGTACTCGGCCTTCTCACGCATGCACGTGCAGAAGACCTGGGACAGCATCATGAACGCGCCCGTGGCCCTGCGCGATGTGCTGCTGGCCGAGATGCTTTGGGCGGGTTTCAAGTCGCTGTTCTCCGTGACGGCCATCCTGGGCGTGATGCTGGCGCTGGACATCAGCCGCAGCCCCATGCTGATCCTGGCCTGGCCCATCCTGCTGCTGGTGGGCATCGTCTTCAGCTGCCTGGCCCTGATCTTCAACGCCCTGGCCAAGGGTTACGACTTCTTCACCTACTACTTCACGCTTTTCCTCACACCCATGATGTTTCTCAGCGGCGTGTTTTTCCCGCGTGACAACCTGCCGTCCCTGCTGCAGCACATCTCGGCCTGGCTGCCGCTGACCCAGGCCGTGGAGCTGGTGCGCCCGCTGTTCATGGGGCAGTGGCCGGCCGATGTGCTGCTGCACCTGGGTGTGCTGGTGCTGTATGCGCTGGTGGCCTGGCGTATCGCCCTGGTGCTCACGAAACGGCGTTTCCGCAGCTGAGGCCCCGGTCCTGCGGCGCGGGAAGACTGAATTTAGCGCTCGGGCAATGGAGCAAAGGGCTGCGAACTGCTAGAGTGGCTGCTAACGACTGGAAGGAAAAACGTGGTCACACCCAATTACGGATACGAGAAACGACAGAAAGAGCTGGCCAAGAAGCGCAAGAAGGAAGAGAAGCTCAAGGAAAAGGCACAGCGCAAGCTGGGCGGTCCGGTGGGCGAAGATGGCGCACCTGAAGAGGGGGGCGACACGCCCGCGACGGATGCCTCCGCGACCGGGGACAACCCTCAACCATGAAACAACTGGCGGTCACGGCCGGGCTGCTGGCCCTGCTCTGTGGCTGTGCAACGCAGGGTAGCTCGTCGGATGCCGGGCTGCCGAACGGCACGGTCGTGGGGACCACGGTCGATGCGACCAGCAAGATGGGCAGCATGGCCAAGGACTCCGGTACCAGCCTGGTGCAGAAAGCGAGCCAGCCGCTCAACGACCTCAATCTGCTGGAAAGCCGTATCCCCCCCGTATTGACCACCGCGGCACAAAAGGGTGCCTATGCCGCGCCCACCGACCTGTCCTGCATGGCACTGCTGACCGAGTTGCAGGAACTGGACGCCGCCCTCGGGCCCGACATCGATGCCCCTGCGGTCCCCGAGGCCGATCCGAACCTGGTGGTGCAAGCTGTGGGCTATGTGGGCCAGAGGGCTGTGGACACGGTCTCAAGCACGGTGAACACCATGGTCGACGGCGTGCTGCCCCTGCGCAGCTGGGTGCGCAAGCTCAGCGGGGCTGAGCGTTATTCAAGCGAAGTGGCCGCGGCGGTTTCCGCCGGGCGGATCCGGCGGCCTTTTCTCAAGGGCTGGGCCCGGGCTTCCAAGTGCGAGTTGGCGTCGGCCCCGACCGCGGTGAAAACCTCGCCCTGAACATCCGCGCCAACCGGCGCGGCTGAGCGGGCGCCTGCGCCTCAGGCCCCGCCAGCCACGAGTTCCTGTGCCAGGGCCTGCATGGCCGCCACCGAGCGGTCCTTGGGCTGGATGTCCTGCGCCTGGCCGAACTGCTTGAAGTTGCGCACCATGGACTGGCGGTAGACCGGGTCGTAGTGGCTCAGCAGCAGGTCGCGCACCACGTTCTGGGTCTGGCCGCCGCGCACCTGGGCCTTCCATTCTTCGACCACCTTCTTGCTCTTGAGCTCGGTCAGCGCGTCCAGGCGTTCGCAGAAGGCTTCGCCGTCCTGCACGAAGAAGTCGTAGTCTTCCAGCAGCAGGGCCACACGCTCCTCGTCGGGCAGCAACAGGTTCAGGCAGGGGCCGGCGCGCATGGCCTCGATCAGCGCGGCCGGCACGGCCACATTGCCCACCTTCTTGCTTTCGCTTTCCACATAGACCGGGCGCGCCGGGTGGAAGCGGCGCAGCGCGTCCCAGATGCGGGTGTCGAACTCCTTCTGGGTGGGCTGGGCCACGCCGGGGATGGCACCCAGCACCGAGCTGCGGTGGTTGGCCAGGGCCTCCAGGTCCAGCACCTGGGCGCCGGCGGCGGCAAGGGCCTGCAGCAGCCGCGTCTTGCCCGAGCCCGTGGTGCCGCAGACCACGCGCCAGTCGTACAGCGGTGCCAGGCGCGGGATGTCGGCCAGCAGGGCCGCGCGGAAGGCCTTGTAGCCGCCTTCGATGATGGTCACGCGAAAGCCGATCTCGCTGAGGATCAGGCTCAGCGAACCGCTGCGCTTGCCGCCGCGCCAGCAGTAGGTCAGGGGCTTCCAGTCCCTGGGCTTCTCGATCACCTCGCGCTCGATGTGGGCCGCGATATTGCGCGCCGCTATGGCGCCGCCCCGCTTCTTGGCTTCGAAGGCATTGACCTGCTTGTAGATCGTGCCGATCTCGTGGCGCTCCTGGTTGTTCAGCGTGGGCCAGTTCACGGCCCCGGGCAGGTGGTCTTCGGCGTATTCGTTTTCGCTGCGCGCGTCGATGACGGTGTCGAAATCGTCCAGGTGCCGCAGGGCCTCCTCGGCCGTGGTGGTGAACAGGGGCATCAGACCTCCCGCCGGGCCGACACTAGGGAGGGCTGTTCCCCCACGGGGGGACGCGAACGTAGTGAGCTAGGGGGCATATTCAGAGGATTTTCTTGAGTTCGGGCCAGACGTTGTTCAGCATCATGGGCTGGGCCTCGGCCGTGGGGTGGATGCGGTCGCTCTGGAACAGGCGCTGCGCGTCGGGGACATCGGCCACGCCCTTGAGGAAGAAGGGCACCAGCGCGGTCTTCTCGCTGCGCGCCACCTGCTGGTAGAGGCCGGCAAAACGGCGCCCGTAGTCGGCCCCGTAGTTGGGCGGCATCTGCATGCCCACCAGCAGCACGCGGGCCCCGGCCTTTTTGGCCTGCTGGGTCATCCACTCCAGGTTGGCGCGGGTGGCGTCCAGGGCCAGGCCGCGCAGCGCGTCGTTGCCGCCGAGTTCGATGATCACGTGGGTGGGCTGGTGCTGGGCCAGCAGGGCGGCCAGACGCGAACGCCCGCCAAAGGTGGTCTCGCCGCTGATGCTGGCGTTGACCACGCGCACTGCCGGCTTTTCACCAGCCAGGCGCTGTTCCAGCAGGGCCACCCAGCCGCTGCCGCGCGCCAGGCCGTACTCGGCGCTCAGCGAGTCGCCGAGCACCAGCACCGTGCGTGATGTGGCCGCCTGGGATAACCCCAGAAAACCGCCCAGCAGGACGGCCGCGATACAGTAGCGACGCAAGAAAGAAAAACTCATGTCCGAACCCATCATTTCCGTGGAGCATGTGCTCAAGTCGGTCACCGACTCGACTGGCACGCTCGACATTTTGCGCGATATCCACTTCAGCGTCCCGCCACGCCAGACCCTGGCCATCGTCGGGGCTTCCGGTTCGGGCAAGAGCACCCTCCTGTCCATCATGGCCGGGCTGGACACACCGAGCAGCGGCACGGTGCGCCTGGACGGGCAGGACATGTTCGCGCTGGACGAGGACGAGCGCGCCGCCCTGCGTGCACAGAAGCTGGGGTTCGTGTTCCAGAGCTTCCAGCTGCTGGGCCACCTGACCGCGCTGGAAAACGTGATGCTCCCGCTGGAACTGGCCGGCCGCAAGGACGCGCGCAAGGCCGCCACCGAGATGCTGGACCGCGTGGGCCTGGGCCAGCGCCTGGGCCACTACCCCAAGGTCTTGAGCGGCGGCGAACAGCAGCGTGTGGCCCTGGCCCGGGCCTTCGTGGTGCAGCCCGCCGTGCTGCTGGCCGATGAACCCACGGGCAGCTTGGACTATGCGACCGGCGAGACCGTGATGGAACTGATGTTTGCGCTGAACCGCGAGCAGGGCACGACCCTGGTGCTGGTGACGCACGACACGGGGATTGCGCAGCGCTGCGAGCGGCGGATCACGATTGAGGCGGGAAGGGCGAGTGGATGAGCCGCCCGTCTTCAACAAGACGCGTCGCCGCCTTGCGGATTCTTTACGGGGGTGATGACGGGGACCGTGCGCGTGTGAATTTTGAGCAATCTGGCGCTGTCCGAGCCTTCGCTCTGTCCGGCATAACGGATGTAGTTGCTGATGGTGATGCGAGCATCACCAGAGATGCCGCAAATGTCATTCTCAGTGAGCGCCTCCAGCAGGGTTTTCTGCACGCCAAAACGTGCAAACAGCTGGTCCGACTGATTTAGGCAGAACCATGCCGATCTTGCGTCAAGTTTGGGGCGTGGGATCAATGATTGGTCCTTGGCTGAGACCTGAAAGCACAGTTGCAATCTGGCGCCCGGATTAATTTGCCTTTCATCATGGACAAACCATTTCCCGGAGACAGTGATTTCGCCGCGGTAGGACTCGCTGCCACTTTCCGGGTTGTTTATCTTCTTGATCGAAATCAGAGGGCTTGTTCCCGATCCCCACAGGCCAGCATCTGCAGCAAACGCAGGGGAGGTTGAAGCCAGAAAAAGAAGGACGAAGAAGAGAGGCTTGATCATGTGTGAAAACGATTCTAGGTAATTGCAGCTCCCGGTTCTATCCCCCGAAAGAGGGATGGCGCCACAGTTTCCCCACCTAGCGCACTACAACATGCTGGGATAATCCCCCCATGTCCTCCCCCAAAGTCCTGTTCGGCTTCCACGCCGTGGGCGTGCGCCTGAAGACGGCGCCGCAATCCATCATCGAGATCTATTTCGAGCCAACCCGGCGCGACGCGCGTATGCGCCAGTTCCTGGAAAAGGCCAAGGAAGCCAATGTGCGCCTGATCGAGGCCGACGGCATGCGCCTGGCCAAGCTGGCCGGCAGCCACGGCCACCAGGGTGTGGCCGCGCGCGTGGAGCCGCTGGCCCAGGTGAATTCGCTGGACGATCTGCTGGACTCGTTGACCGAGCCGCCCCTGCTGCTGGTGCTCGACGGTGTGACCGACCCGCACAACCTGGGGGCCTGCCTGCGCGTGGCTGACGGGGCCGGGGCGCACGCGGTGATTGCGCCCAAGGACCATGCGGTGGGCGTTAACGCCACGGTGGCCAAGGTGGCCAGCGGTGCGGCCGAGACCGTGCCCTATTTCATGGTGACCAACCTCGCGCGCACCCTGGGCGAGCTGAAAGAACGCAATATCTGGTGCATCGGCACCAGCGACGACGCGCCCAAGACCATCTACCAGGTGGACCTCAAGGGCCCCACGGCCCTGGTGCTGGGCGCCGAAGGCGAGGGCATGCGGCAGCTGACGCGCAAGACCTGCGACGAGCTGGTGGGCATACCGATGAAGGGCGCGGTGGAAAGCCTGAATGTCTCGGTGGCCAGCGGGGTCTGCCTCTATGAAGCGCTCAGGCAGCGGGGGTAAAGAGCAGAGCCGTTCGCATTGAGCCCTTCGACTGGGCTCAGGACAGGCTTGTCGAAATGCGCGCTGGGCTTCGACAGGCTCAGCCCGAACGGAAGGTGAACAAAGAAACGGCCCTCACGAGGGCCGTTGCTGCTGGTGGCGTAGCGGTTCAGGCCGTGACGTCGAGCAGGGTGCCGCTGAGCTGGCTCAGGGTGTTGATGTTGCGGCGTGTGGGGCGGTCGTCCTGTGCGCTGCTGTTCGTGTTGCGGGGTGGATTGCCCTCGATGCCGCGAACCCGTTCATCGGCCTGCACTGATTCCTGGCGCGCCACCGCCGCCTGCTGCTCCAGCCTGCTGACCCGGCCGGCCGCCTGGGCGGCCTCCTGCCGTGCCTGCTGAAGCTGGGCCTGGTACTGGCTCAGCTGGGCCCGCGCACTGGGTGTGCTGCCGTTGATGGACTGCATCGCCATCACCACGACTGTCTCCTCAGGCCTTTTCGTTCAAGATTCGGCCGGTGGTCTGGCCCTGGGTGTTGACCACGGGTTCCTTGGGCTTGTTGCTCTCGGCCTGGCGCTGGACGCGTTGCTGCTGCTGTTCCTGCTCGGCGCGGAATTCCGCGGCGCGGTTGCGCTCGGGCGCACGCGGTTTCGGGGGGGCGGAAACGGTGCTGGTGGAGGAAGTGACTTCGGCCATGGGGAACTCCGGGGAACAAGTGCCTAAATCTTAGTCACATGGCTGGCCCTGTCAACCGCGCTCCGCCGGGCGGTCCTGTCATGGGGGCATGGCATGATGGCCGCCACCTTTGCTCACCCGGCCATGCCCATGCACCAGGAATCTCCCGACCGCCGCCAGCTGCTGCGCCTGGCCGCCGCGACCGCCACCACGCTCTGGCTGCCGCGCAGCGCCTGGAGCCGTACGCTGCGGCTTACGCAGGACCCCTTTGCCCTGGGTGTGGCCAGCGGGGCGCCGACGCCCGAGGGCGTGGTGATCTGGACGCGTTTGCATTTCAGCCTGAAGCAGCGCGATGACATCACCCTGCGCTGGGAAGTGGCGCATGACGAAGGCTTCAAGCGCATTGCGCGCAGCGGCCAGGTGCAGGCCGTGGCCGCGCTGGGGCACACCGTGCATGCCGAAGTGGACGGCCTGGAGCCTGACCGCTGGTATTTCTACCGTTTCATGCTGGGCGAGGCCGTGAGCCCGGTGGGGCGCACCCGCACCTTCCCCCGGCCCGACGCCAGCCCCAAGCGCCTGCGCCTGGGGTACGCCTCCTGCCAGCGCTGGGAACATGGCTACTACGCGGCCTGGCGCCATATGCGCGAGGAAAAGCTCGATGCCGTGCTCTTCCTGGGTGACTACATCTACGAATACCCGGGCGCTTCGAATGCCGTGCGCTCCGTGACCGGCGGCTGGGTGCGCACGCTGGACGAGTACCGCGAACGTTACGCCCTGCACAGGAGCGACACCGAGCTGCAGGCCATGCACGCGGCCTGTCCCTGGCTGCCGACCTGGGACGACCACGAGGTGCAGAACGACTACGCCGGCCTGCACGAGGGCACGGGTGTGCCGGTGCTGGGCACGGTGGAGAATTTCGCCACGCGCCGCGCCGCCGCCTACCAGGCCTGGTATGAACACATGCCGGTGCGCAGCACGGTGCTGACCAGGGCCCTGGCCGGGTTGGGGCAGGGGGCCGAGATGCGCATCTACCAGCAGCTGTCCTACGGCCGGCTGGCCACGCTGCACATGCTGGACGGCCGCCAGTACCGCGACCGCCAGGCCTGCCTGAAGGACGGCAAACCCGGCAGCCATCTGGTGGACCCGGCCAAGTGCGAGGAGTGGACCGATGCCAGGCGCAGTTACCTGGGCACGGCGCAGGAACAGTGGCTGGACGGGGCCCTGGCCCGGTCCGAGGGGCGCTGGAACGTGATCGGCCAGCCCACGCTCTTCGGCATGCGCGACGGCAAGCCCGGCCCCGGCCAGCGCCTGTGGAACGACGGCTGGGACGGCTACACCCCCAGCCGCACGCGCGTGACGGATGCGCTGCAGCGCCACAAGGTGTCCAACCCGGTGTTCCTGGGCGGTGACGTGCACGAGAACTGGGTGGGCCACGTCAAGGCCGACTACGACCGGCCCGGCAGCGCGACCGTGGGCGTGGAGTTCTGTGGCACCAGCATCAGCTCACGCTCCAGCGCAAGCGCCGTGGAGAAGACGCCCGAGCGCCTGGCCGAGAACCCGCACTACATGTTCGGCGATGCCGAGTACCGCGGTTACGGCGTGGCCGAGTTCACCCCCGGCCGCCTGACGACCACGCTGCGCGCGGTGAAGGACGTGGAGAAGGCGGATTCCGCGGTGTTCACGCTGGCGCGTTTCGAGGTGGCCGACGGCCAGCCGAAGATCGAGCGCGCCTGAACGGCTGGACGGTTCAGAAATGCTGCGCCAGCCAAAGGCGCAGGCGCATGCCGATTGCCGTGGTGTAGCCCGCGGAAGCGTGGCGGATGTTGCCCTGGGGATCCAGCACGATGAAGGCCGGCACGGCCTGCAGGCCGTAGCGCGCCGACAGCTGGCCGTCAGCATCCACGGCGGCCAGCCAGGGCAGCTGACGCTGCTGCAGCACCCGGGCGACCTTGTCCTTGTCGCCCGAGCGCATGGCGATGGTCAGCACAGGCCAGTCCTGCTGCAGGTCGCTGATGCTGCCTTCTTCGGCGCGACAGATCGGGCACCACTCGGCCCAGACGTGCAGGGCGACGGCGCGATCAGGGTGCTGGGCGCGCCAGGCTGTGAGCGTGATCTCGTCGGTGCCCACAGCGCCGGCCAGCGTGGTCTTGAAGTCCGGTGCCGGCCCGGCGGGCAGGTGGCGCGTCTGCCAGGCATTGAGGGCCAGTACCAGGCCGGCGAGGAGCAGCAGCGTGAGGGCGTGGGAGCGCCAGTTGAAGAGCCAGGCCTTGAAGCCTGCACCCATGCGCTCCAGTCGATGCTTCATCGCAGGATGTCCAGCAGGCGGTCCAGCCCGCCGCTGTTGATGGCCACCATGGCCTGCTCGCGCACTTTGGGTTTGGCGTGGTAGGCCACCGAAAGGCCAGCCTCGCCCATCATGGGCAGGTCGTTGGCGCCGTCGCCCATGGCGATGGCCTGCTGCGGGCGTATGCCCAGCTGATCGCAGGTCTGCAGCAGCATGCGGCGCTTCTCGGCGCCGTCGCAGATGTCGCCCCAGTCCTGGTCCACCAGGCGGCCGGTAAGCACGCCGTTCACGATCTCCAGCACATTGGAGCGGGTGTAGTCGATGTCCAGCAGTTTCTGCACGTGGTCGGCAAACCAGGTGAAACCGCCGCTGACCAGCAGCACCTTCATGCCAGCCTGTTTGCAGGCGACGATCAGTTCGGCCGCACCCGGGTTCAGGCGCAGGCGTTCGCGCTTGACGGCCTCCAGGTCGGCCACGGTGACGCCCTTGAGCAGGGCCACACGGCGGCGCAGGCTGTCCTTGAAGTCGGTGATCTCGCCGCGCATGGCGGCTTCGGTGATGGCGGCCACCTCGGCCTTGCGGCCCACGGCGTCGGCGATCTCGTCCACGCATTCGATGTTGATCAGCGTGGAGTCCATGTCGAAGGCGATGAGCTTGTAGTCGCGCAAGCGCAGCGGGGGCGTGAAACCTTGCAGCACGAGGCCGGGAGCGTGTTCGGTGGCGGGAGCAGTCATGGGTGGGCTCAGGATTTCAGGTATAGCGTATCGGACCAGGTGGCCAGCCACTCGGGGCGGTAGGCCACGAAGATGGCCGTCATCATGCCGGTGACGAAGGCGTCGCCCCAGGCCATGAGCCAGAGCGCCACCCAGGAGAGTTCGCTGCCGATATTGGGCAGGGTGTGGCCGGCCGCCTGTGCCAGCAGGCTGGCGGCGAAGAGGCACAGTACGGTGCCGAAAAAACCGCGACCCAGCACGTAGACAAAAGGATGGTGCGGCACAAAACGGCGCAGCAGAGCGCCCAGGCCCAGGGCCAGCGTGGCCGGCACCAGGCCTTGCCAGAGCAGCAGGGCCAGGGCCTGCGTACCGGTGGCTGGCGTGATGAGCCAGGTGATGGCACTGACCAGGGTGAGCACCGGGACCGCGAGCGGCCAGCCCAGGCTCAGCGTGACCAGGCAGGCGCCCGACCACTGCAAGTGCAGCGGCATGGCATGCCAGAAGGGCAGGGCCCAGAGCAGGGGCAGCAGGGCCAGGGTGGCCAGCAGCGGTGTCTGCAGGCCGGCGCGGGCCAGCAGGCGCCAGGGCCGCAGCCACAGGGCCGGCAGCAGGATGAGCAGCGCGAGCAGGGGCTCAAGCATGTCCTGTGTCCCTTCGTGTAATGCAGACACAGCGACGCATACAAAGCTTCAACCGGGGAACGCCGTGGAACCGGCTTTGCCGGGCCACTGGCGTTGCCCCCTTGAGGGGGGTGGCGGAGCGACACGCAGTGCGCGGAGCCTGGGGGTGTTTCATTTTCTTCAGGCCGGCGCATCCGCCGTGCGGGGGGTGCCCAGGCTGCGCAGCACGTCGCGCACCAGGTGGGCGCGCGACTTGGGGTCGGGCAGTTCGCGTTCGATGCGCAGCTTCTCGTTGCCGGCCAGCTTGATGTGCTTGTTCTTCTGGACCAGCTCGATGACCTTCATCGGGTCCACCGGCGCGTCCTTGCGGAAGGTGATGTTGATCAGGTGCGGTGCGGCGTCGACCTTGACCACGCCATAGGGCTGGCTGATGACCCGCAGGCGGTGCACGTCGATCAGGGTCTGGGCCTGGGGCGGCAGCTTGCCGAAGCGGTCCACGATTTCTTCCATCAGCGCGTCGATCTGCTCGGTCTTTTTGGCCGTGGCGAGTTTCTTGTAGAAGGACAGGCGCATGTGCACATCGCCGCAGTAGTCGTCGGGCAAAAGCGCCGGGGCGTGCAGGTTGATGTCGGTGGTGACGCCCATGGGCGAGAGCAGGTCCGGCTCCTTGCCCTCCTTCAGGCTGCGCACGGCCTCGCTGAGCATCTCGTTGTAGAGCTGGAAACCCACCTCCAGCATATTGCCGCTCTGGTTCTCGCCCAGCACCTCGCCGGCGCCGCGGATTTCCAGGTCGTGCATGGCCAGGTAAAAGCCCGAGCCCAGCTCTTCCATGGCCTGGATGGCATCGAGCCGTTGCGAAGCCTGCTTGGTCAGGCTTTCCTTGTCGGGCACCATGAGGTAGGCGTAGGCCTGGTGGTGGCTGCGGCCCACGCGGCCGCGCAGCTGGTGCAGCTGGGCCAGGCCGAACTTGTCGGCGCGGCTGATCACGATGGTGTTGGCCGAGGGCACGTCGATGCCGGTTTCGATGATGGTGGAGCACAGCAGCAGGTTGCTGCGCTGGGCCACGAAGTCGCGCATCACGGCTTCGAGCTGGCGCTCGGGCATCTGGCCGTGGGCCACGGCAATGCGGGCCTCGGGCAGCAGCTCTTCCAGGCGCGCACGGCGGTTCTCGATGGTCTCGACCTCGTTGTGCAGGAAGTAGATCTGCCCGCCACGCTTCAATTCGCGCAGCACGGCTT
>JBEIPS010000121.1:0-5078 GCA_040376915.1 Hylemonella sp. | reverse complement strand
TGCCCACGCGCTGCAGCAGCCGGTCACCCGCGCTGTGGCCCAACGCGTCGTTCACCGTCTGGAAGCGGTCCAGGTTGAGCAGCAGCAGGGCGCAGTGCTCGGCCGTGCGGGCATGGGCCTGCAGCACCTCCTGGATGTCGATCAGCAGACGGTGGCGGTTGGGCAGCGCGGTGAGCGGGTTGAACCAGGCCAGCTGGTGCGCCTTGTCCTCGGCGTCTTTCTGCGCGGTCAGGTCCAGCTGCACGGCCAGGTAGTGGGTGATCTGGCCCTGGGCGTCGCGCACGGGCGCCACGTTCATGCTCTGCACGTAGTCGCGCCCGTTCTTGTGGCGGTTGATCATCTCGCCATGCCAGGTCTGGCCCGCGCTCAGCGTGAACCACAGGGAGGCAAAGACTTCGGGCGGGGTGCGGTCCGAGCGCAGCATGCGCGGGTTCTGGCCCAGCACCTCGCGACGGGTGTAGCCGCTGGTGAGTTCAAAGGCATGGTTCACGTATTCGATGCGCGCGTCCAGGTCGGTGATGATCACGCTGGCCGGGCTCTGTTCGATGGCCTGCGAGAGCTGCAGCAGCTGGGCCTGGTCCTTCTTGCGCTGGGTGATGTCACGCGTGACGCCCATCAGGCGCGTGATGCGGCCGCTGTCCTCGTCCGTCAGCAGCGTGCTGATGCCCTCGACCTGCACCCGGCTGCCGTCCTTGCGGATGTTGATGGTTTCGACCAGGGTGGTGCGCAGCGATTCGTCGCCAGCCGCCAGGGCCGCGCAGCGGGCACGGATGCGTTCCAGCGCCGCGGTGGCGATGTCGGGTGGCATCAGGTCGGCGAAGGTCAGGCCGCCGACTTCTTCCGGCGAGTAGCCGAACAGTTTTTGCACCGAGGGGCTGGCGTACAGATAACGGCCCTGCTCCAGGTCGTAGAGCCACACCACGTCACTGCTGTTCTCGGCCAGCAGCCGGTACTGGGCCTCGCTCTCGCTGAGCGCGCGTTCGATGCGACGCAGCTCGTCGAGCTCGCGGGTGGAGTCCTGCAGGCGCAGGCGCTCGTTGTGCAGGTAGAGCGCGCCGCCCAGGGCCAGCAGGGCCAGGGCGCCGGCCAGCACCATCCAGGCGCTGCGCACCAGGGCGTGGTGCAGCAGTTCGGCGCGGTCCTGCTTGGCCAGCAGCCACCATTCGGTGTCGCCGATGCGCTGCGCCACGCCGTAGGAGGGCACGTCGCGGTAGTCCAGCCCTTCGATCAGCACGCCGGGGGGCGTGTCGCCGCGCAGGGCCTGCAGGCTGAGCTGGGTGCCGCCGGCCATGGGCAGCTGCAAGCGCAAGGCGGCGTCGCGCCGGTGGCGCAGGTCGCTCAGGAAGGTCAGCTGGTTTCCGTCCTGGCGGAACAGGAAGGCCTCGGCGCTTTTCTGCGGCAGGGGCCAGTCGGTCAGCGCGGGGTGCAGGTAGTCGGGCGGGTCGATGTGCAGCACCAGGGTCGCCGGGTGGGCGCTGTCGCCGGCCACGGGGGCCACGAAGGCCAGGCGCATCGTGCCGCCGGCATCGCGCCAGGGGCCGGCGCGCATGGGCTGGCCCAGGGTCAGGGCGCGCAGCACGGCCAGGTGCAGGGTCGGGTCGACGATGGGGGCATCCTGCGGGCGGGCCGGCAGCAGGTCGGGCTGGCCGCTGTCGAGCAGCTTGCGGCCCTGCGCGTCGACAACCTCCATGCGCGGGAACACCGCTTCGCTGACAAAGCCGTCCAGGGAAGCCTGCAGGGCGCGCCCGGCCTGCAGATCACCGCTGGTGCGCCAGCGCAACCATTGCTCGCGCAGCAGGGGCGTCTTGCCGGCCCAGGCGGCGTCGCTGAGTCGTTCCGTGTGCCAGGTCCAGATCTCGCGGGCCTTGGATTCGGCGATGGCCACCAGCTGGGCCGAGGCCTTGTCCCGCTCCTCGCGCAGGCCCTGCCAGACGGTCAGCGCGACCAGGACCGCGATGGTGATGGACAGCAGGGACAGCAGGGCCAGCGGCAGGCGCCGCAGGGGGGCGGTGAGGGGAGGGGCTGCGGGCAAGGGCGCCATGTGCAGACGCAGCAGCCAGTAGAGCAGGGCCGCGGTGACAGCGACGAAGAACCAGCCCTTGAAGGTGCTGGCCAGCAGGATGAGGTCGGGATCGCGGAACAGCCAGTTGACGGCGCGGTCGGACAGCAGGATCCAGAGCGCCCCGAAACAGGCATACAGCAGCGCCGGGCCCAGCGCGCTGCGGCGCGGGAGGGTGGGGGCAGGGCCGGGAGCGCTGGGCATGCAGGGCGTCAGAGGGCGAAGATCTTGCCCGGGTTCATGATGTTCCTGGGGTCCAGCGCGCGCTTGATGGTGCGCATCATGTCGATGGCCCCGTCGCCGGCTTCGGTGCGCAGGAAGTCCATCTTGTGCATGCCCACGCCGTGTTCGCCGGTGCAGGTGCCGCCCAGCGTGAGCGCGCGGTGGACCAGGGCGTGGTTGAGTTTCTCGGCGGTGGCGTATTCCTCGGGCTTGGCCGGGTCGATCAGGTAGCCGAAGTGGAAATTGCCGTCGCCTACATGGCCGACCAGGAAGTAGGGAATGCCGCTGGCGTCGGCCTCGGCCACGCTGTCCAGCAGGCAGTCGGCCAGTCGGCTGATGGGCACGCAGGTGTCGGTGCTGATGGCGCGGCAGCCGGGTTTGCTCTGGATGGCGGCAAAGTAGGCGTTGTGCCGTGCCGTCCACAGGCGGGTGCGCTCCTCGGGGGTGACGGCCCACTCGAAGGCGTTGCCGCCGTGTTCGCTGGCCAGCTCCTGCACGGTCTCGGCCTGCTCCTTGACGCTGGCGGGCGAGCCGTGGAACTCCATGAGCAGCAGGGGCTCCTCACGCAAGCCCAGCTTGGCATAGGCGTTGACCATGCGCACGGTGTTGGCGTCGATCAGCTCCACGCGGGCGATCGGGACGCCCATCTGGATGATCTGGATGGTGGTGCGCACCGCAGCCTCGATGCTGGGGAAGGAGCAGATGGCGGCCGAGACGGCCTCGGGCAGAGGGTAGATGCGCAGGGTGATCTCGGTCATCACACCCAGCGTGCCCTCGCTGCCCACCATGAGGCGGGTCAGGTCGTAGCCGGCGCTGCTCTTCTTGGCGCGGGTGCCGGTGCGTATGACTTCGCCGCTGGCGGTGACTACTTCCAGCGCCAGCACGTTTTCGCGCATGGTGCCGTAGCGCACGGCGTTGGTGCCGGAGGCGCGGGTGGCGCACATGCCGCCCAGGCTGGCGTCGGCGCCCGGGTCGATGGGGAAGAACAGGCCCGTGCTCTTGATCTCTTCGTTGAGCTGCTTGCGTGTCACGCCGGGCTGCACGGTGACCGTGAGGTCTTCGGCATGGACCGACAGGACCTTGTTCATGCGGCTGACGTCGATGCTGATGCCGCCCTGGATGGCCAGCAGGTGCCCTTCGAGCGAGGAGCCCACGCCAAAGGGGATGACGGGCACGTCGTACTGGCTGGCCAGCTGCACGGCGGCGGCCACATCGGCCGTGCTTTCGGCAAAGACCACGGCAGAGGGCGGGGGAACCGTGGTGTAGGCGGATTCGTCACGGCCGTGCTGCTCGCGCACGACCAGGGCGGTGGAGCAGCGCTGGCCGAAACGGGCCTTGAGGGCTTCGACCAGGGCCGGCGGTACCTCGCGCAGATGGACTTCGGGCTGCAGCTGGCTGGCGTTGGCGGGTGCGTTCATGGTGGTCTCCGTGCCGTGAGGGTGGGCCCCCGGCGGGGCTGGGGAATAATGTGACGATACCGGCCCCGAACCCGAAGGAACGCGGCATACCTACATTCTGATCCAAGGCGGCCATCATGGGAAATCGTCTCACGCAAATCGCCACCCGCACCGGCGACCAGGGCACCACCGGCCTGGGCGACAACCAGCGCGTCTCCAAGCACAGCCTGCGCGTGCACGCCATGGGCGACGTGGACGAACTCAACTCGAACATCGGCCTGCTGCTTTGCGAGCAGATGCCGGCCGATGTGCGCGATTTGCTGGTGGAGATCCAGCACCAGCTCTTCAATCTGGGGGGCGAGCTGTCCATCCCCGGTTATGAGCTGCTCAAGGCCGAGGCCGTGCTGGCGCTGGACGAGGCTTTGGCGAAGTACAACGGGCAGCTGCCGCGCCTGCAGGAGTTCATCCTGCCCGCGGGTTCACGGGCCGCGGCCCTGGCCCATGTCTGTCGCACCGTGGCACGCCGTGCCGAGCGCTCTCTGGTGGCCCTGGGGCAGGAGGAGGCCATCAAGGACGCCCCGCGCCAGTACCTGAACCGCCTGTCCGACCTGATGTTCGTGCTGGCCCGTGTGCTCAACCGCATGAACGGCGGCGACGATGTGTACTGGAAAAGCGAACGGATGCAGGGTGAGGCTGCGGACTGAGCGCCTTGCGATCCTGGCGGCGGGCCTGCTGCTGGCCCTTGCGGCCGGGGCGGCCGTTCAAAAAGTGACGTACCGCTGCGAGGTGGCCTACCTGCCGGCCCGCAGCACCTGGGTGCGCACGGTGGAGCTCACGCACGACGGCCGGCAATTGCGCGCCGTGAGCATCGACGGGGTCCCGGCCCATCGTTTTGCGGTCAGCGGCACCACGGTGCACACGGCCGTGGACAACGAGCGCATCGTGTTCGACACCGGGGCCCTGAGCTGGCGCAGCGATTTCCGCGGCCTGGCCCAGGGCCAGGGGCGTTGCGAGCGGAAATAGAAAAAGCCCGCCGATGTCGAACCGGCGGGCTTTTTGCCGAGGCCGTCTGCTCAGCGTTTGCGGTTGAGCAGCGCGTACAGCAGGATGGCGCCGAAGGTGGCGGTGCCGATGCCGCCCAGCGCGAACTGGCCGAAGCGCAGCGTGAAGTCGCCCGTGCCCAGCACCAGGGTGATGGCTGCGACGATCAGGTTCTTGTTGTCGCTGAAGTCCACCTTGTTGTCGACCCAGATCTTGGCGCCGGCCACCGCGATCAGGCCGAACACCACGATGGAGACGCCGCCCATCACCGGCAGGGGGATGGCCTGGATCACGGCACCGAACTTCGGTGAGAAGCCCAGCAGCACGGCGATCAGCGCGGCCACGAAGAAGATGGCGGT
>JBEIPS010000165.1:0-3044 GCA_040376915.1 Hylemonella sp. | reverse complement strand
GCCTTCGGCCTTGAGCAGCTTGCCGGCCGACATGGCCTGGGAGACGCCGGTGGGGGTCAGGTCGACGTCGGTCCAGCCGGTGAAGCGGTTTTCCAGGTTCCAGGTCGATTCGCCGTGGCGGATGAGCACGAGTTTGTACATCGGGAATAGTGGGGAGGTTACGAAGCGGTTACAGGCAGAGCGTAACGCGGGTAGGGACTAAAAAGCCCGCGTTCGGCAGCCATCAGCCCGTCATTTTAAAATCACGGCTTTGCTCCTGCGGACTTCTACAAGGAATATTGTGAAATTCATCATCGATAACTGGTCCCTGATCCTGGTTTGCCTCAGTTCCGGCCTGCTGCTTGCCTGGCCGGCCATCAAGGGCGCCGCCGGCGGTTCCCTGACCCCGGGCGCCGCCGTACAGCTGATCAACCGTGAAAAAGCCGTGGTGATCGACGTCTGCGAGGCCAAGGAATACGCCGCCGGCCACGTCAACGGCGCCAAGAACATCCCCCTGGCCCAGCTGGCCAGCCAGTTGCCCGCGGCGGTCAAGAACAAGGAACTGCCGGTGATTTTTGTCTGCCAAAGCGGTGGTCGCTCCAGCAGCGCCGCGCGTATCGCCAAGGGCCTGGGTTATGCCCAGGCGCAGTCCCTCGGGGGTGGCCTGGCCAGCTGGCGCGCCGCCAGCATGCCGGTCGAGAAGGGTTGACACCATGCCGACAGTGAAGATGTACACCACGGCGGTCTGCCCCTATTGCATGCGCGCCAAGCAGTTTCTGAAGTCCAAGGGGGTGGGGCAGATCGAGGAAGTCCGCGTTGACGCCGATCCCCAGGCGCGCGAACACATGATGGCCGTGACCGGCCGGCGCACGGTGCCCCAGATCTTCATCGGCAGCACCCATGTGGGCGGTTGTGACGACCTGATCGCCCTGGACGCCCAGGGCGGGCTGGCCCCGCTGCTGCAGGCGGCCTGAGCCGGCGCCGGATTCCTGCGCCACGGCCTGAGATAATCGGGCCGATCCGATCGTGAGCCCGCTCGGTGTCTGCCGCGCGGGCTCCCTTTTTTTGACTCTCCATTTCCAAGGCAAGTTCATGGCCGACCAGCTAGACCCCGTTTTCCAGATCCAGCGCGTTTATCTCAAGGAGGCCTCGCTGGAGCAGCCCAATTCGCCGGCCATCCTGCTGCAGGGCGAGCAGCCCTCGGTGGACATCCAGCTCGGGGTCGAGGCCCAGCCGGTGGGCGAAGGTGTCTACGAGGTGTCCGTCACGGCCACCGTGCACACCCAGATCGCCGACAAGACCGTGTTCCTGGTCGAGGCCAAGCAGGCCGGCATCTTCGAGATCCGCAACCTGAGCGAAGAACAGATGGGCCCCATCGTCGGCGTGGTCTGCCCGCAGATCGTCTTCCCCTACCTGCGCGGCAATGTGGCCGATATCGTGCAACGCGGTGGCTTTCCGCCCGTGCATCTGCAGGAAATCAATTTCCAGTCGATGTACGAGCAACAGCAGCAGGCGCAGGCCGGCAAGGTCCAATAAAGCTGCGGCGTTCCGCAGCCAGGGCCCGGACCCAGACCATGAAGATCCTTGTGCTCGGCGCGGGTGCCTGGGGAACAGCCCTGGCCGTGAGCGCCAGTCTGAACCCGCAGACCCACCACGAGGTCAGCCTGTGGGCGCGTGATGCGGCCCAGGCGGCCGCCATGCGCGCCACGCGTGTCAACGCCCGTTACCTGCCCGATCTCCCGCTGCCCGCGTCCCTGCGGGTGGTGGATGGCCCGGCCGACGGCCTGGCCGCGCTGGTGCGGGGGCAGGATCTGGTGGTGATCGGCACCCCCATGGCGGGTTTGCGGGGTGTGCTGCAAGGCATCGCCGGTTTCGATCAGGCCGTGGCCTGGCTGTGCAAGGGTTTCGAGCCGGCCGGGCAGGGTCCGTACGGCCTGCTGGCCCATGAGGTCCAGGCCCAGGTGGCGCCCGGCCTGCAGGCCGGCGTGCTGAGCGGCCCCAGTTTTGCCCAGGAGGTGGCGCGTGGCCAGCCCACGGCCCTGGTGGCGGCCAGCCGCCACGCCGCCGTGCGCGAGCGCCTGGTGCAGGCTTTCCACAGCCCGACACTGCGCGTGTATGACAACGAGGACATCGTGGGTGTCGAGGTGGGTGGGGCGGTCAAGAACGTGCTGGCCATTGCCACGGGCCTGTGCGACGGCCTGGGGCTGGGTCTGAACGCCCGCGCCGCGCTGATCACACGTGGGCTGGCCGAGATGACGCGCCTGGGCCTGGCTCTGGGCGCACGTGCCGAAACTTTCATGGGTCTCTCAGGTCTGGGCGATCTGGTTCTGACCGCTACCGGCGATCTCAGCCGCAACCGCAAGGTCGGGCTGCTGCTCGCCGAAGGGCGCACGCTGGAGCAGGCTGTGGCCTCGCTGGGGCATGTGGCCGAAGGCGTCTACTGCGCCCGCACCGTGGTGCAGCGCGCGCAGGGCCTGGGTGTGGAAATGCCCATCGCCCAGGGGGTGGTGGCCCTGCTGGATGGTCGCATGCGACCGGACCAGGCCGTGGCGGCCCTCATGGGCCGTATGCCTGGCTCCGAAGCCAGTTAGAACGAGCTCAGTTCTTCCGACCTGATTCAGGCACCGTCGCGTGCGACGCGGTTGCTGATATGGGTGATGGCTTCTTCCACCTGATCGACGAGGATCAGGCACAAATCACCCTCGCCCAGCTTGTCCATGGCTGTGTCGATGGCCAGGAACTCACCGCGGATTTCATGCACATCACGCGTGCGTTTGGCCTCGGACAGGCCTGAGCGCAACAGGGCCAGCACCTCGCCGTCGGCGCGGCCGCGTTGGCAGGCGTCCTCGAACAGCACGATCTGGTCAAACGCATCGCCCAGAATACGGGTCTGCTCGCGGATGTCCTCGTCGCGCCGGTCCCCGGCGCCGCTGATGACCACGGAGCGGCGCTGGGCCGGCATGGCACCCACGGCCTGTACCAGGGCCAGCATGGCGTCCGGGTTGTGGCCATAGTCGGCGATCACGGTGGCGCCCTTGTAGCGGAACAGGTTGAAGCGGCCTTGC
>JBEIPS010000141.1:0-4145 GCA_040376915.1 Hylemonella sp. | reverse complement strand
GTGAGCCTGCGGTTGGCGCGCACGGCGCCGTGGCAGGCCATGGTGGCCAGCAGCTCGTTGCGTGCGCGTTCGATCACCGTGCTGCCCTCGTGCTGTCCCAGCTCGGCCAGCACGCTGCGCGCCAGTTCCACGGCGTCGCCCTGCGCCAGGGTGGAGGGCACGGCGCGCACGGCCAGGGTCCTGGGTGAGAAAGGCGAGATTTCCAGGCCCAGGGTCAGCAGCGTGCCGGCGTGCGCTTCGGCCGTGGCCACTTCCTGCGGCGTGGCGGCGAAGGTGGCGGGGATGAGCAGGGGCTGGCTGCTGATGGCCTGCACGTCGAGCTGGTTCTTCAGGCGTTCGTAGACGATGCGCTCGTGCGCGGCATGCATGTCCACCACGATCAGCCCCTGGGCATTCTCGGCCAGGATGTAGACACCCTGCAGCTGAGCCAGGGCACGACCCAGGGGCCAAGCCTCGGCGGAGGGCGATGCCGCCAAGGAGGGGGGCGCTTCGCGTACGGGCCAGGGTGCAGGGCTGACAGGGGACGAGCCGGTCGGTGGCGCTGAGGGCTGCCACAAGGCACCCAGATCGCGCACCTCGTGGCCGCGCAGCGAGGTGTCGGACGCTCCGAAATTGATAGCGGGTTGCGCCCAGGGTGCCGCAGTGATGGGGCGTGCAATCTCGGCCAGGCTGGCCGGTACCGCCGAGCCGCCCAATACGGCGGCCTCGGCACGCGGCGCGGCCAGGGCGTTTTCCACGGCGTGGCGCAGGGCCTGGTGCACTTCGCGGCTGTCGCGGAAGCGCACCTCGATCTTGGTGGGGTGCACGTTGACGTCCACCCGTGCCGGATCGATCTCCACGTAGAGCGTGTAGACCGGCTGCCGGTGGCCGTGCAGCACGTCCTCGTAGGCGCTGCGTGCGGCGTGCGTGAGCACCTTGTCGCGCACATAACGGCCGTTGACGTAGCAGAACTGGTGGTCGGCGCGCGAACGCGCGGCGTCGGGAATGCCGGCGCGGCCCCAGACACGCACGCCGTGCGCGCTGCCCCGGTAGTCCACCGCCACCGATTCGGTGATGAAGTCTACGCCCAGCACGTCGGCCAGGCGCTGGTTCTGCGCATCCTCGCCGCTGCACAGGCGCCACTGTTCGACCAGCTTGCCCTCGTGCCAGATGGCAAAACCCACGTCGGGCCGGGCCAGGGCATGGCGGCGCACGGATTCGATGCAGTGCGCGAGTTCGGTGGCGTCGGTCTTGAGGAATTTGCGGCGTGCCGGGGTGCTGAAGAACAGCTCCTTGACCTCGACCGTGGTGCCGGTGCTGCGCGCCACGGGGCGGATCTCGCCGGTGCGCCCGTCCAGCAGGAAGGCGCTGGACTGTTCGGCCACACGGGACAGGATGGCGCAGTCAGCTATTGAATTGATAGCGGCCAGCGCCTCACCCCGGAAGCCCATGGTGCCCACCGATTCCAGGTCGTGCAGGCTGGCGATCTTGCTGGTGGCATGGCGTTTGAGGGCGATGGGCAGTTCCTCGCGCGGGATGCCGATGCCGTTGTCTTCCACCGCGATCAGGCGCACGCCGCCTGCCAGCAGGCGCACGGTGACCTGGCTGGCGCCGGCGTCCAGCGCGTTGTCGACCAGTTCGCGCACCACCGAGGCGGGGCGTTCCACCACTTCGCCCGCGGCGATCTGGCTGATCAGCTCGTCCGGCAGTTCACGGATGGGGCGGCGCGGGGCGGGGTTGAGGGCGGCGTTCACCGGGGCATTTTAGGCCGCCTTGCCAGGTGACCGGCGGCGGCAGGGATAATCGGCCCCCATGGAACTCATCACCTTTGCCATTGACTTCATCCTGCACGTGGACAAGTACCTGGAGGCCTTCGTGCAGGGCTACGGGGCCTGGGTCTACGCACTGCTTTTCCTCATCATCTTCGTCGAGACCGGCGTGGTGGTCATGCCATTTCTGCCCGGTGATTCGCTGCTCTTTGTGGTGGGGGCCATGTGCGGCGTGGGGCTCATGAGCTACCCCCTGTCGGTGGGCCTGCTGTTTGCCGCGGCGGTGCTGGGCAACCAGAGCAATTACACGATAGGGCACTACTTCGGCCCCAAGGTCTTCCAGTGGGAGAACTCGCGCTTCTTCAACAAGCGGGCCTTCGACCAGGCCCATGCCTTCTACGAGAAATACGGCGGCATCACCATCGTGGCGGCGCGTTTCATGCCCTTTCTGCGCACCTTCGCGCCCTTTGTGGCCGGTGTGGCCGACATGACACGCGCCAAGTTCCTGTTCTATGACCTGCTGGGCGGCGCCCTGTGGGTGGGCGGCATCATTACCGCGGGTTATTTCTTCGGCAACATCCCCTTTGTGAAATTGCATCTGGACAAGATCATCTGGGCCATGATCCTGGTTCCGGGCCTGTTCGTCATCTTTGGTGCCTGGAAGGCCCACCGCAAGTCGCGCAGCGCCTGAGTCCCTGCGCGCCGGGGTGGATGAATGACCAGCTTGCCGGTTATGGCCGGCTGTGTGCATCATTGAGCCGGGGAGCAGTGTGTCGGGGCCGGTGCCACGACGCCGTCTTCCCGCCAGCAGGAAGGTGCAGACATGCCACGCAAGAAAGCCGACGCAAGCAGCAACAGCCGCCACGAGACGCCCAGCATGAAGGCGGTGCCCGAGGCCGAGGAAGTGCTGGTGGGGCTGGTGCTCAAGCGCCCTGGCGGCTACTACTGGAGCCTGACCGACGGCGGGCGTGAATTCGGCCCCTACGACAGCTTCGAGGAGGCCCAGGCCGACATGGAGGCCGCGGCCGACCTGGAAGCCCCTGAGCCCGGCGAAAGCCTGCAGGAGGCCGAGAGCGAGCTGGGCATCTCCGACTGGATCGACCCCGAGACCGGTGAGCCCGCCGAGGGGATGTCACCTCCCCATCTCGATAACGATTAGTTCCAACTGACGAACAGCCCCCAGGGCGAGTGGGTCAGTGCCACCGAGACGATGAAGACATAACAGGCCAGGGCCCCGATGTAACACAGCGCCTTGGCTTCCTGCCTGCGCGCGCGTTTGAGCGCGAACATGCCCAGCACGATGTAGAGCAGCAATACGGCCAGCTTGATCTGCAGCCAGTGCGTGAGCAGGGGGTTCAGGCGCAGCTCCCACAGCAGCCGCAGGGCCGCGGCCAGCAGGCCGGTGTCGATGATGGCGCTGACCCGTACCAGCACCGGGTGCAGGGGCCAGCGCTGGCGGGCCAGCACGGCCGCGCCGCGCACGGCGAACAGGGCACCGCTGGTGAAGGCCAGGCCCATGTGCAGATGGCGCAGGGCAGGGTAGTGAACGATCCAGTCCATGGGATATCCGAACGCCGGTGCCGCTGCTAGACGCTGCGGTTGCGCGCCAGCGGCGGGTTCTTGGCGAAATAGCCTTCGATGCCGCGCATCAGCGCGTCGGCCAGCTGCTCCTGGTAGCGGTCGCTGTTGAGCTTGGCTTCTTCTTCCGGGTTGCTGATGAAGGCGGCTTCCACCAGCACGCTGGGGATGTCGGGCGCCTTGAGCACGGCAAAACCGGCCTGCTCCACATGCGGCTTGTGCAGCTTGCCCACGCGGCCGATTTCCTGCAGCAGGGTGCCGGCAAGCCGGAGGCTGTCCTTGATCTGGGCGCTGGTGCTCATGTCGAGCAGGGCGCGCTGGACCTGGGCTTCCTCGGATTTGACGTTGATGCCGCCGATCAGGTCGGACTTGTTTTCCTTGGCGGCCATCCAGCGCGCCGCGCTGCTGGAGGCACCGCCATGGCTCAGCGCAAACACGCTGGCGCCCTGCGGACGTGGTGTGTAGAAGGCATCGGCGTGGATGCTCACGAAGAGGTCGGCCTGCACCTGGCGGGCCTTCTGCACGCGCACGTGCAGGGGTACGAAGAAGTCGCCATCGCGCGTGAGGTAGGCCCGCAAGGTGTGGCCGTTGATGCTGCTGGCGTTGATGCGGTCGCGCAGGCGGCGTGCCAGACGCAGCACCACGTCCTTCTCGCGGGTGCCCCGGCGGCCGATGGCCCCCGGGTCCTCGCCGCCATGGCCAGGGTCCAGGGCGATGATGATGAGGCGGTCGGTCTGGTTGCCGCCACTGCGCGCGGGCAGGGCCGGTGTCGCGGGCTTGTCGGCGTGGCGCGCGATCAGGTCACCCAGCGGGTCGACT
>JBEIPS010000130.1:0-4661 GCA_040376915.1 Hylemonella sp. | reverse complement strand
GGAGATCACGACTTCCAGCGTCTCGGCGTCGATCAGCTTGTCGGGCAGGTGGTCGGAGATCTCGCCGTGCGTCAGGTAGCCGCGGGTCTTGCCCAGCTTGATCAGCTGCTTGAGGCGCTGACGGCGCTTGGCCATGTCTTCCTCGGACAGCACGGTCTCGTCCAGACCGAACTCCTTCATCAAGGCCCGTTCCTTGGCCTTGCTGATCTTCATGCGCAGGGGCTTGACCTTTTCACCCGGGGCCGCTGCGGGTTCCTCGGCGAATTCGGCTTCGATGTCCGACAGGTCCAGGTCACCTTCGGGCTTGTCGACGGCGTTCTTGGGCTTGCGGCCGCGCTTGGCACCGGTCTTGGGGGCGGCGTCGGCCGTGGCGGCCTTGGGCGGGCGGCCGGGCTTCTTCTTGGCGACGACTTCCGCCGTGGCTGCGGCGGCGGTTTTCTTCAGTTCGGCGGCGGTCGGCTTGACGGCCTTCTCGGCTTTTTCAGTCTTGGCGGTCTTGGCAGGGGTCTTGGAAGCGGGCACTGTCTTGGCTTTCGTGGCGGGCTGCGCCTTGGCCTTGCTCGCCGGCTTGGCCGCTGCCTTCACGGCCGCCTTGGGGGCGGCTTTGGCAACGGGTTTGGCCTTGGCGGTGGGCTTCGGGGCAGCCTTCGCGACGGGTTTTGCGGCGGGCTTTGCAGGCTTCTTGGACTTTTGAGCGGGCATGGATCAACCTCGAAACATCAAAAACTGGCACAAAGAAACAAACACAGCACCGAAAAAACCGGCGCGGTTGGGGGACAGAGGAGAAATCCTCAGGGGCAAGATGGGAGGGCGAACATTTGGGATGCAGTCCTTGCGGTAAGGTGGCCGGTCGTGCGCGGAGGCTACGGTTGGCCTGGCCCGGAGGTGCTGCTGTCGCTCTTGCCGAAATCAGGTCTGGATTATACCCGGCAATCGGCGGAATTCAATGCCGGCGCGGCTTGCCGGGGCTCATTCCGTGGCCGTTACGCCCGTTTCCAGGGCCATGCGGCGGGCCTGCAGCTCGCGGTAGCGCGTCAGGGCGGCCGGGTCCAGCGGCGAGGCCGCGATGGCCTCGGTCTCCTCGGTCTTGAGCTGGTCGATCAGCATGCGCTTGAGCAGGTTGCGCAGTTCGGCCAGGGCCTCCCCCTGGTCCTCGGTGGCGGCCAGGTCGGAGCCGGTCATGAGTTTCTGGGCCAGAGGCTGGGCCGGGTGCTCGCGCAGGGCCTCGCTCAGCGCCCCCCAGGGCAGGGGGCCATGTTCATGCAGCTGGGCCTCCAGCCAGCGCAGCAGCTCGCCGTGCTTGTCGGGCAGGGCGCACAGCAGCACATGGTCTTCACTGGAAAGCTGGTCCCAGAGGTGGCTGTGGGCCAGCAACAGCCGGGCGGCCTGGTCGGCCCGGTTGACCGGCAGGCTTCGGCCGGCCAAACGCGAGGGTTTGGCACGGTAGGCCGAGCCGGCAGGAGCGCCGCCGGGGCGGCTGCCATCGGGGCTGCGCGGCGCACTGCCCCGGGGGGCCGTGTTCCACAGGCTCGCCAGTTCGGCGGTGTCGAGCTGGACCTGGCTGGCGATTTCGCCCAGCAGCTGGCGCTTGAGTGCGCCATCGGGCAGGGCGCTCCACAGCGGTTTGGCCTGGCTGGAGAGGCGGGCACGGCCTTCGGCCGTGCTCAGCTCGCAATCTTCGCTCGCGGCCTCGATCAGGAAGCGGCTCAGCGGCATTGCCTCGCTCACACAACGGGCAAAGGCTTCCTTGCCGTTCTCGCGGACATAGCTGTCCGGGTCGTGTTCGGCCGGCAGGAAGAGGAACTTGATGCTGCGCACATCGCTGGCATAGGGCAGGGCGCCGTCCAGCGCGCGGCGCGCGGCGCGCCGGCCGGCCGCGTCGCCGTCGAAGCTGAAGACCACCGCATCGGTGAAGCGGAACAGTTTCTGTACGTGGTCGGTGGTGCAGGCCGTGCCCAGCGTGGCCACGGCGTTGGGAAAACCCAGCTGGGCCAGGGCCACCACGTCCATGTAACCCTCGGTGACCAGCACGTAGCCGGCGTCGCGGATGGCGTTGCGCGCTTCAAAAAGACCGTAGAGCTCGTGCCCCTTGCTGAAGACCGGGGTCTCGGGCGAGTTCAGATACTTGGGTTTTTCGTCACCCAGCACGCGCCCGCCAAAGCCTATGCACTCACCCTTGACGTTGCGGATGGGGAACATGATGCGGTCGCGGAAGCGGTCGTAGCGCTTTTCCTCGCCCTTGTCGTCGTCGGTATTGGTGATGACCAGGCCGGATTCCACCAGCAGCGGATCGTCGTACTGCGGGAACACGCTGGCCAGGGAGCGCCAGCCCTCGGGGGCATATCCCAGGCCAAAAGCCTTGGCGACCTCGCCCGACAGGCCGCGGCCCTTGAGGTAATCGACGGCCCGGGGGGAGGTCTTGAGCGCCTTGCGCCAGGCCTCGCCGGCCTTCTCCAGCACGTCCGAGAGGGTGGCCTGCTTCTGGCGCTGCTCGGCCGCCCGGGCCCGGTCCTGCGGGCTGGCCTCGTCTTCGGGCACCTGCAGGCCGTAGTGCTGGGCGAGATCCTTCACCGCTTCGATGAAACTCATGCCGGTCTGTTCCATCAGGAAGTTGATGGCGTCGCCATGTTTGCCGCAGCCGAAGCAGTGATAGAACTGCTTGGTCGGGCTGACCGTGAAGGAGGGGGACTTTTCCGCGTGGAAGGGGCACAGGCCCATGAAGTTGGCGCCGCCCTTCTTGAGCTGTACGGTACGGCCGACGATCTCGACGACGTCGGCGCGCGCAAGCAACTCCTGGATGAAGGACTGGGGGATGGCCATGAGCCGATTGTAGAAACACCGGCCGCGCCGGTTTTCAGTCGCCCTTGACCGTACCCTCGCGCCGCGGGTCGGCGCCGCCGTACCAGCCTTTGCCGCGGGCCTGGATGGCTTGCAGCCCGCTGGGCAGCGCCTGTTCCTGCACGCGGTGGCCGCGCTGGCGCAGGGCTGCGGCCGTGCCTGGCGGGAAACGCCCTTGCTCGAGCAGGATGGGTCCGTCGAAGGCCGCGAAATTGGGTACGGCTATGGCCTGTTGCACGTCCAGGCCCCAGTGCAGCGTGCCGTAGACCAGCTTGTTCGTGTAGTGAATGATGTAGGCGCCCCCCGGGCTGCCGCCGCTGAGCTGGGGCTGGCCGCCGGGCCGCTCGAACACGAGTACCGGAGTCATGGAGGAGCGGGGCCGCTTGCGCGGCTCCACGCGATTCGCAATGGGTGCGCCCGATGCGCTGCGTGGCACGAAGCTGAAATCCGTGAGCTGGTTGTTGAGCAGGAAGCCGCCCCCCAGGCCCAGGCCCCGGTTGACCATGAGCCGCGAGCCCCAGGCCGCCTCGATGCTGCTGGTCATGGCCAGGATCCGGCCCTGGCCATCGACGATGCTGATGTGCGAAGTGCCGTGTTCGACCTGCTCGGGCATGGGCCCCAGGCTCTGCTGGACACCGGCCGGTATGCCTGCGGGGGCCTCCGGCATGCGCCGCGCCCGCGGGCCCTTGCCGATGAGCCTGGCGCGCTGTGCCAGGTAGTCTTCGTCGAGCAGGCTCGTCCAGCTGTCACCCGGCGGGGGCACGTAGTCCGGATCGGCCACGTAGACGGCGCGGTCCGCGAACGCCAGGCGCGAGGCCTCGGCGTAAAGATGCAGCCAATCCGGGCCGGGTCGCAGACCCTGCGGGCCGCGAGTGGGTTGCAGCCGGGCCGCAGGTGTGTGCGCCAGCAGGCCCAGGATCTGACCCATGGCCAGGGTGCCCGAGCTGGGCGGTGGCATGCCGCAGATGCGGACGTCGCGTTGGCGGGCCTTGGCGGGAGTGAGTGGCCGCGCGCTGTAGACGAAACAAAGGGGCGGGCGCACCGTGGCCTCGTACTCGGCCAGATCGGCCAGGGTGAGGCGACCCGGATTGCCCGGGTGCTCGCGGACCTTGCGCACGATGGCGGTGGCGATTTCGCCCTGGTACAGGGCCTGTGCGCCTTCTTCCGCGATGCGTCGCAGCACGGCCGCCAGTTCCGGGTTTTTCAGGCGATGACCGACCGGCCAGGGTCGGCCCTGTAGGTCGAAGAAATACGCTGCTGCGTCCGGATCCTGCCGCAAGGCAGCGGCATCCGCGAGCAGGACATGCAGGCGCGGACCCACGGGGAAGCCTTCTTCGGCAAGTGTGATGGCCGGCTCGAAAAGTTGGCGCCAGGGCAGGCGACCATGCTGCTGGTGCGCCAGGGCCAGCATGTGCAGCACGCCGGGCGTGCCGACTGCCCTCCCGCCCACGGCTGCGGCCTGCAAGCTCAGTGGCTGGCGCTGCGCATCAAGGAAGAGGTCTTCATCGGCAGCAGAGGGCGCGGTCTCGCGGCCATCGTAGGCCTCGGTGATCTGGCCGTCGTGGTGCAGCATGAAAGCGCCGCCGCCGATGCCGCTGGACTGGGGCTCGACCAGGGTCAGTACCATCTGCACCGCAATCGCGGCATCCACGGCGCTGCCGCCGGCCTTGAGGATCTGGTAGCCGGCCTCGACTGCCAGCGGGTGCGCGGCGGCGACGGCGAACTTGCGGCTGGCCTTGCCGGTCTTGTCTTGCCAGCCGCTGGCGGCCTCAGGCTGGGCCGGGACGCCCGCCGAGGGCGCGGGCGATTTCGCGCCGACGGGC
>JBEIPS010000039.1:0-24362 GCA_040376915.1 Hylemonella sp. | reverse complement strand
GGCATCAGAAGAGCACAGGGAGCAGTGCCCACGCCCGCATCCATGACAGCCGTCGGTGGGTTCGGCTGACCTCAGGCGTTTCAAAGGGTTCCCTATGTTGAATCAGCTCAGTTTCAAATTGAAGATCGGTCTGCTGGTGGCTGTGGCCCTCATTGCGGTTGCCGTGCTGACCGTGGTGGCCACCTTGCAGTCGCGCACGCAGACCACCGAAGCCCGCAAGCAGCAATTGATCACCGCCGTGCAGGCCGCCCACGGCATCGTGGCGGGCTATCAGGCGCTGGCCGCATCGGGTGCCATGCCGGTGGCCGAGGCGCAGAAGACGGCGGCTGAAGCCGTGGGCATGTCGCGCTACGGCGGACCGGAGGGCAAGACCGAGTATTTTTATGTCTGGACGCTGGACGGCGTGGGTGTGATGCACCCGATCCGTCGTGAATGGAACGGCCAGAACATGATCGGCAAGATCAAGGATGGGTCCGGGGTGGACATCATCGTGGCCCTGATGGACGGCATGAAAAAGAGCCCGGACGGCAAGGCCTTTGTGCCCACCATGTTCCCGCGGCCGGGTGAGAAAGTGGCCGTTCCCAAGCTGCAGTACATCATCAAGGTGGAGGGCTGGAACTGGATGGTGGGTTCCGGCCTGTACACCGACGACCTGGACGCCATGGTGCGCGCCAAGATCGTTCAGGGCGGCGTGATGCTGCTGGTGGCGCTGCTCATCATCGGCGGCATCGGTGCCGTGGTGTTCCGTTCGGTCATCCGCCAGGTGGGTGGTGAACCCAGCGTGGCCTATGAGGCCATGTCCCAGGTGGCCCAGGGCAATCTGGCGGTGGACCTGCCGCCGGCCCAGCCCGGCAGCATCATGGACGGCCTGGGGCAGATGGTGGCTTCGCTGCGCAAGCTGGTGGCCGAGGTGCGCGGCGCGACCGACAGCATCGCCACGGCATCCAGCGAGATCGCCCAGGGCAACACCGACCTCTCGCACCGCACCGAGCAGACCGCCAGCAACCTGCAGCAGACGGCGTCGTCCATGGAAGAGCTGACGAGCACGGTGCAGCAGACCTCGGCCAGCGCCCGGCAGGCCAATCAGCTCGCGTCCTCGGCAGCCGAAGTGGCGGGGCGGGGCGGGGCGGTGGTGTCGCAGGTGGTCAGCACCATGGACGACATCAACGCCAGCAGCAAGAAGATCAGCGACATCATCGGCACCATCGACGGCATCGCCTTCCAGACCAACATCCTGGCGCTGAACGCGGCGGTGGAGGCCGCGCGCGCGGGCGAGCAGGGCCGCGGTTTTGCCGTGGTGGCCAGCGAAGTGCGCAGCCTGGCGGGCCGCAGCGCCGAGGCCGCCAAGGAGATCAAGGCACTGATCGGCGCTTCGGTGGAGAAGGTGGAGAGCGGCACCCGCCTGGTGGCCGATGCCGGCCAGACCATGGGCGAGATCGTCACCTCGGTCAAGCGGGTCAACGACATCATTGCCGAGATCCACTCTGCGACGTCCGAGCAGAGCCAGGGCATTGCCGAGGTGAACCAGGCCGTGGCACAGCTCGACCAGATGACGCAGCAGAACTCGGCCCTGGTGGAGGAAAGCGCCGCCGCCGCCAACAGCATGCGCGAGCAGGCCCAGAGCCTGGCCCAGGTGGTGTCGGTGTTCCGTCTGGGCAGCGAAGATGCGAGCCCGGCTGGCGCGGCGCTGCCCGTGGCACGTCGCGCCGCCGCGCCAACGCCCGCAGCGGCGAAGAAAGCGCCAACGTCCAGGCCCGCAAAAGCCACGCCGCCGGCGCTGGCGGCCGCTGCGCCCAGGCCCACAGCCGTCAGGGCCGCCAAGGGCGGTGACGACGACTGGGAAACCTTCTGATCTTCTGATCCCGGGCTGGGCCCGGCCTTACTTGCCGCGTGCCTGCCGCGCGGCGTCGTAGGATTTTTTCAGGTCGCTGTACTCCTCGCAGGGCAGGAAGCAGAGCTTGTCCAGCGCGTCCAGATGCACCTTGGCCTTGTCGAGCTGCCCCAGCTGGATATAGGCCTCGCCTATGTATTCGTGCGCGCCGCGGTGTTTGGGGTCCAGCGCCAGGGCCTTGTTGTAGGCGGCCAGCGATTCGTCGTAGCGCTTGAGGTGGCGGTAGCTGTAACCCAACAGGTTGAAGCCGTCGGCATGGCTGGGGTTGGCGCGGGTGTAGGCGGCCAACTGCTCGGCGGCGCCGGCCCAGTCCTTCTTGGCGATCAGGGCGCGGGCCGGTTTCAGTTCGTCGGAGGTTGCAGGGGCCGGGCTGATGTCGGCGGCCCAGCCAAGCTGGGCGCCAGACAGGACGAGTGAACCGGCGAGTAGTGCGAGTGACCTCATGGCTATGCTCCTGGTGGTAAGAGCGCCGACGAGCCTGCTCCTGCGGCTTTCAAGCTTAGACACCACTGTACGCCTTTGCAAATCCAGGGACGGACGCTGCCGACGGAACGCGGCATGGTCGGCGCGGGATGATCCCGGCTTGCGGGGTCAGCCGATTGCGTTCTAATCCGGGCACAGGAATCATTGGGGGGATCGCATGAATCTAGCCGGCAGGCCTCGTCTTTGGGGCCGGATGTTGCTTGGTCTGCTCATGGGGGTGTTGCTGGCGGCAATGGCCTTTGCGCAGGAGGATGCCATCGAGGCCTCCTTCCAGAAGCTGTCTGCGGAGGAGGAGCGGCGTCTGCGCGCGATCCTGGCGGAGCCCCTGGTGCCTGGACAGCCCCGGCGCGATCTGGAGCGACAGGTGAGGGAAAAGAGTTTTGCGGCGCGACGGATGTCGGACGCAGCCGAGGAAGAGCGCGTCTTGCGCGAAGCGCTGCCCCTGGTGCCGCAGAGCTGGGTGCGCAACGATCTGGCTGTCCTGCTGCGCGGACGGGATGTCCAGCAGGCCATCTCATTGCATCAGGAAGTTGTGGATGGGGCTGGCTACCTGTACAAGCCCTTCTACATGGGCAACCTTGCCTACGACTATTTCCTGGCATTCGACAACCCGCAAACCCTTGCCGTTCTGGACAAGGGGCTTGCCTTGTTGCAGCAAGGCCTGGACAAGGAAAACAGGGTATTGCGGCGACGCGAACTGTTGCGCGGCGGCTATCGCCTGAACAATGTGTTGTCCTTGCTGGAAGAGCGACGGGGCAATTGGCTGAAATCGATCGACGCGGCGCAACATTCGCTGGACTTCGCCCACCAGGCCTATACCATTCCGGCCCCAGGTGATCAGCCCAAGACGCAACAGTATCTTGCCGAGGATGTGGCCGGTGCCTGGGCCCGCAAGACGCAGGCGCAGCGTGCGGCGGGGCGCTTCGCGGATGCCGAGGTCACGTTGCAAGGGTATGTCGGTTTTGCGGCCAAGGCCGCACTGCCTGCCTCGTACCGCGCAGGAATCTACCACGTCGCCGCCACATTGAGGTTCGCGCAGCGCGACTTTGCGCGGTCCGAGCAGCTGGCGCGCAAGTCCGACGCGATCCTGGAGGAGCTGGGCAAGGACGAACTCAGCTCTGATCGCCTCAGCCGGCGAAACGGCATCATGATTGCCCTGGCGGGGCAGAACAAGTGGCGCGAGGCGCTGGCGGAGATCGAGCGACTGGACCGCCTGGCCCAGGGCAATGAGGCGGCGCAACGGCGCGTGCTGATGCGCTACGAGCGTGGCTGGATCTACCTGGGCAATCAGCTGTACAGCCAGGCCGAGCCCTTGTTCGAGCGGGCCGCCCGCGGAAATCTGCAGCTGTACGGCGCAGGGCATTACTTCGTGGCACAAGCCCAGGGCTTGCAGGGCGTCTGCCTGTGGCGCATGGGCGGCATCGACAACCGGCGCAAGGGCCTGGTACTGCTGCAGAAGGCCGTGGCCGATCTGATCAGTCCGCACAACGTCGACTACCTGGACCAGTTCGGCATACGCCCGGATGTGCGGCAGCTCATAGTCTCGGCTTATATCGAAGCTGCGGCGCAGTCCGATAAAGACCTGGTGCTGGAGGCGTTGGGCCTGGCCGACTGGCTGCGCGCCGGGGCGGTACAGGAAGCGATGGCCGATGCCGCAGTGCGCATGGCGGCCGGGACGCAAGGGCTGGCCGAACTGGTGCGGCAGGAACAGGACGCGAAACATGAGGTTCGGGGCTTACGGACCTATCTCGAGGCGCAGGGCGGGACCGCGCGGCCACTCTCGTCCGATGCCGAAGCCAGGATGCGCGAGCGCGTGGCGCAGCTGGAGCAACTGCGAACCCGGTTGCAGGCGCTCATCAGGTCCGGTTTCCCCGAATACGAACGGCTGGTCCGACCCTTGCCGCCCCGGATCGAAGAGGTTGGTGCACGGCTGGGGGGCGACGAGGCTTTGCTGGTGGTCATGCCGGATGCCCAGGGCGTGAACCTGTGGGCCGTTCGCCAGGAGGCAGGGCGCACGCAAGCCCGGTTTCATCGGGCGCCCGTACCTTATGGTCAGCTAAGCACCTGGGTGACCGGTCTGCGGCGCGGCCTGGAGAGTTATGCCTATGGGCAGGTGCAGCCCTTTGACGATGCTTTGGCTTACCAGGTCTATCAGGCGCTGCTGGAACCCCTGGCCGCTGAGCTGGCGCCGCGCCGCAACTGGATCGTGGCGGCGTCGGGGCCCCTGGCCGCACTGCCGCTCGCGGTTCTGCAAAACCGGCGCCCCGGCGGCGACGGGCAGCCTGCGTGGCTGATCCGTGAGGTCAGCCTTACCCAGGTACCCAGCGTTGCGTCATGGCTCAGTGTGCGCGGGCTCGACCGGCGGCAGCTGCCAGGGCAGGCGCTGCTGGCCTGGGGTGACCCCGTGTTCGACGGAGCGCGCGTGGTGGCCAAGGGCGCGAAGATCCGCAATCTGGTCGTCGCGCGCGTGGAGGCACCGCAGGTCGACGCTGCTCCTGCCATGCCAATGGCATCACCTTCCGTATACGGCGGTATTCCGGCGCTGCCCGATACCCGCGAGGAATTGCTGGAGATTTCGCGGGCGCTGGGGGCGGATGCCGTCCATGATCTGCTGCTGGGCGCGCAGGCCACGCGTGCCAGCGTGCTGCGGGCGAATGCCAGCGGTGCGCTGGCGCAGAAGAAGGTGCTTGTATTTGCCACGCACGGGCTGAAGGCTGGCGACCTGCCTGGTCTGACGCAGCCCGCGCTGGCGCTGGCCGCGGACGGCAGTGAGTTGCGCAACCCGCAGGGGCCGCTGCTGCTGCTGGAAGATGTGCTGGGACTCAAATTGAACGCCGACTGGGTTGTGCTCAGCGCTTGCAACACGGCCGCGTCGGATGGCCGCGCCGAAGAGGCCTTGAGCGGTCTCGCGCGTGGTTTCCTGTATGCGGGCGGACGCAGTCTGCTCGTCACCCATTGGGCGGTGGAAAGCGAGAGCGCCCGCCAGCTGACCACGCGCACGTTTGAGCACTTCATGCGCGAGCCGCAGAGCTCACGTGCCGAGAACTTGCGCCACGCCATGCTGGAGGTGATGGCCATGCCACAGTACGGCCATCCAGCCTTCTGGGCACCCTATGCCCTGGTCGGCGAAGCGCGCCGGTAACGAGGGCTACTTTCTCTTTTCGGCGACTGGCCCGTCAAGGCGGAAGAGTCCGGTCTTTGTTCGTCCCGCTTCTTGCTGGCGATCCGGTGGCCGCGCATCACAAGGCAGGAGCGCAGTGATCTGCGCGGGCTGTCGACCGCGGGCTCTGGGCTCTGGTGTGCTACGGCTTGCTACGGGCTTGCGCAGGCCCTCAACTACTGCAGCATGAAAGTCTGGTATTCGAGGGACTCAAGCTTGCGGTTGAGGATCCACAGGCCCAGCAGGACCGTGAGCAGCATGGCGATGGCGAAGCCGTAGCCGAACCACTGGGCGCCCAGCTGCAGCGAGAGCGCGGTGAAGGCCAGGTTGAACAGGGGCAGTGCGCCCGTGAGCAGCAGCACGGCGCGGCGCTGGTCCAGGTAGAACAGCACGTTGAGGATGCCCAGCATCACCACCTGCAGGGCCGCGCCGACCACGTCGATGTAGAGCAGGGGCAGGTAGAGGGTGGAAATGCCCAGGAAGTTCAGGATGGTCTCGCCCAGCACCAGGGTCACGAGCACGGCGATGGCCTGGATCTTGGCGATGTCGAAGAGACCGCGGCGCACGTAATAGACCATGTGGTTGCGCATGCGCTCGATGTAGTCCAGCGTGGAGCCCTCGCGCACGGCGTCGTAGAACTTGATGTAGTACTCGACGAAGTCGGTCTCGATGCGCACCAGGAAGACGGCCATGCCGGGGATGACCGAGAGGTAGGCCAGGAAGATGGGGATGTCGTAGATCACCGAGGCGTGCAGCGGACCGATGACGGCCTGGCCGGCGTCCGGGTGGTACCAGAACATGATCTTGTCGATCCAGGCGCCGAGGTTGAACAGCAGGCCCGAGGCCATGAGGCTGCCGTACATGGCGCCGGGTTTCCAGATGTCGAAGGCGATGAAACGGTCGGAGTGGTAGTTGCGGTAGACCAGCCAGACCATGCCCAGCAGCAGCAGCACGTGGCCGATCACAAAGCCCATCAGCAGGCCTTCCAGGCCGATCACGTGGCGCAGCAGCAGGGCCAGCACGATGGTGGCCGAGTAGCCGAGGAAGTAGATGAAGACGATGGAGCGGTAGTGCTTCATGCCCGTGAGGAAGACGGTGGCGATCCAGATGGCCGACATCACCGACAGGCCGGCCGCGAAGAGCAGGCGGTAGAGCACGCTCTGCTCCGGGAAGAGGAAAGCCGCCACCGGCAGCGCCAGCGCCAGGCTCAGGCTCATGGCCAGCAGCATCAGGCCGTTGAAGTTGGGCATGATGGCCGTTTCGTTCTTGGCGAAGATCTGGTCGGCCACGTAGCGCGTGAATGACAGCTGCACCAGGCCGGTCAGGATCAGCGAGATCAGGAACAGGTAGGTCACCGTGACCTGGAACTGGCTGATCGAGGCGTTGGAGTCGATGGCCCCCAGGCTGAACACGCCGATCAGCAGGATGCCGACGATGGACAGTACCCAGGGCCCCGAGCTGATGATGCCCGCGTAGGCATAGGCCTGCAGCAGACCTGTGTAGGTCTGCTTCTTGATCAGCTTGCGCAGTTCGAAGCCTATGCCTGCCATGCGGCGCTCTTTGCGAAGTTCTTTTCGTACAGCTCGCGGTAACGGCCGAACATGATGTCCTGCGAGTAGTAGGTCTCGACCCGGCGGATCGCGGCCTCGCTGCAGCGCTGCCACTCGGCCGGGTCGCTCAGCAGTTCGACAGCGGCCTGGGACAGGGACTCGGGGTCGGCAATGCGCACCACACGACCCGAGGCGCCGATGGCCTCGTCCTCGCCGGGCAGGCCATAGACCAGCTGGCGGCAGGAGCCTACGTCGGTGGAGACCGTGGGCACGCCAGCGGCATAACCTTCGAGGATCACCAGGGGCAGGGCCTCGCTGATGGAGCTCAGCACCACCAGGCCCACTTGCGGCAGCAGGTCGGTGAGTTTCTGGAAGCCGAGGAACTTGACCTTGCCTTCCAGGCCGAGCTGGGCCACGAGGTCGCGGCATTCGCGCGCGTATTCGGGCGACTCGTCCTCGGGGCCGGCGATCCAGCCTTCGGCGTCGGGCATGCGGTTGACCACGCCGCGCATGGCACGGATATAGGTCTTGATGTCCTTGATGGGCACCACGCGGCCGATCAGGCAGAGCACGGGCGGCGGCGTGGGCGCGCGCTGGCTGCGCAGGGCCGCAAAACGCGGCACGTCGATGCCGTTGGGCACGTTGCAGGTGCGCTCCTCGGGGGCTCCATCGGCCAGCTGGCGCTGGCGGTTGGCCTCGTAGAGGGCGACGATGTCGTCGGCCGCCTGGTAGGTGAGGTAACCCAGGTGTTCGAAGAAGCGGATCCAGAGCTGGCGGAAATAGCTCAGGCGCGAGGGGTCCTGCTCGAACACGCTGCGGTTGTCCTTGAGCCACTGCGCCTGGTAGAGGTCGATCTTGCGTTCCTTCACGTAGATGCCGTGCTCGCTGAGCATGAAGGGGCGGTTGTTGCGGTGTTTCAGCAGCAGGCCCAGGATGCCGGCATAACCCGTGGAGATCGCGTGGTACATCCTGGCCCGGGGGGCGCGCAGCGCGACCTCGCGCAACCGCCAGAAGGGGGTGTGGATGGTGCGTATGGTCCAGAAGTAGTCGACGAAGGAGGGGTCGGCGCTGCGCTGGCGGTAGCCCTTCTTGACGTACTCCCAGGCGGACTTGCTGTAGAGGAAGACCTCCTGCGTGAGGCGGCCGTCGGGGCCGGCTTCGTCCATGAGCTGGGAAAACAGGCGTTTGCAGTCGGGGTGGCGGACGTTCTCGTGCAGCAGGCCATGCATCTGGTCCACATCGCGCATGACACCCGGATCGGCCTCGACCGGCATGACCGGCGGGCTTTCGCGCTGGTCGTAGAGGTAGCTGACGTCCAGGTGCACCAGGTTGGCAGGCAGCTGGTAACGCATGTCGCCGTAGTCCTCGGGGCGTGCGCCGAGGAAGATGGCGCCGAAGCGCAGCTCGGGGAAGCCACGGATGATCTGGTTGACCCAGCTCGAAACGCCGCCGGCCACGTAGGGAAAGGTGCCTTCCAGCAGCAGCAGGACGTCGACTTCCTCGGCCCGCGGCAGGCGTGGGTCAGAGGTGGGGGAGGTGGTGGTGTTCACTGAGTTTGCTCACGGTATCGCGCCCGGTCCACAGGCTGACCACTGCGGTGGTCCGCGCGGCGGTGTTCATTTGGGCCAGAGGGGCCAGGAGTTCATGCACGCGATCGAACTGGCGGCTGTCGAAGGCGATCTCGGCCAGGTAGGGCAGCCCCGAGACGGATGGCAGGCCCTGGTCGAGCGCGCGCCGGAAGGTGTCCTCGGCGGCGGCCAGTTCTTTCTGTGCCAGCAGGATGCGGCCTTGCAGCAGGAGCAGGCCGGGGCTGGGCGGCACGCCGGTGGCAAGGGCGCTCTCGAGGTATTCACGCGCCTGGCGCAGGATGTGCCGGCGCAGCTCGCCCTGGGCCAGGCAGGCATAGACCATCTCCCAGTGCAGTTCGGCCAGATGGCGCAGGCAGTCGTAGCGCTGTTCGGCACTGAGCTCGGTCTCGAGCTGGGCGCGCTCGCGCTGGATGTTGCGGGAGATGTGTTTTTCCTCGCTGTCGAGCATGCCGAAGGCGAGCAGGCGCACGTCGTCGGTATCGTCGCCGAGCAGGCCTTCGAGGATGGGGTTGGCGACACGTCCGGGCACGGCCTGCAGCGTGAGCAGGGCCTGCATGCGGATATCGCCCGGCACCTGGGTCTCCAGGCGCGAGCGGATGGCGCCCTGGCTGCTGCGGATGGTGTCGGGCGCCTGGACGTCGTATTCGGGCAGCGCCACCGAGGCGGGCTGGGCCTGACGCGCGGCCTGGCGCGCCTGCTTCATGGACAGGCGCGTGATGAGCAGGATGGCCAGCGGGCCGACCACCGGCGCGATGAAGGAGAAATTGAACAGCAGCAGCAGCGCCGCACCGCGCGGGCGCTGCAGGTGCAGCGGCATCAGGTGCAGGCAGGCCAGGGCCACGCCGATGCTGAGGACGGCGTGCAGGCAAAGCAGCGCTGTCAGCATGGCCAGGCTGCGCGACTCCACCAGCGGCACGAGCAGACGCTGCAGCGTGTCGGGCAGCACGGCCCAGGGGACGATCTGCAGGGTTTCGTTCATGCCGGTGTCGGGGGTGCCAGCATCCGGGCCAGCGCCTCCACGGGGTCTTCGGTGTCGAAGTCGATCGGCTGCAGGCGCACGCCCAGGCTGTCCAGGGTGCCATGGAAGCGGCTGTCCAGCCAATGCTCGAGGCGCAGCATGAAACCGGCCATGGCCGCCGGGCTGGCCAGCGGCATGAGCACGGCGATCATGGGCCAGCCCCGGGCCTCGGTCTGCCAGTAGACGTCCAGGCCGCGTTTGATGCGCAGGAATTCGGCGGGGACACCACGACTGCGTTCGCCCTCGAAGCGCATGGCCAGGATCTGGCTGCCCATGCCGGTGTGCTCCTGCAGGTTTTGCATGCGCGCGAGTTCTTCGGCGAACTGCGCGGGGATGCCGGGCAGGCGCTGCTGGATGGCGTGTACCGCCGGGCCACTGCGCACGCTGTCCGCGTAGTAGCTCAGGATGACCGACATCATCTGCAGGTTCTCGACATTGAGCGCGAAGAAGGGCATGCGTGTGACGGCGAGCACGCCCACCATGTTGTCCTGGCCGGCGATCAGCGGCACCACCACGAGTTGCGTGGTCTGACGGTTCAGGCTGAGTTCCTGGCTCGCGATGTGCGCGAGCTGCTGCTCCTGCAGCGCCAACAGCAGGAGTTCGTCGCCCGGGTCCAGCGGTGCGGGTTCGCCCAGGCGCGTCACGACCTCGCCGAGCTCGTGCCCGGTGCCACGCGGCACCAGGGTGTAAAGCGTGGCGGCCTCGATGCTGACGTACTGGGCCAGCAGGTGCAGCAGGGCGTCGGCGCCGGGCATGGGGCTGCCGGTCTGGCCGCTGGTGGCAATTTCACGCAGGTGCACCAGGGCGTCGCGCAGGGAGTTGGGGCGTGCCAGCATCTCGTGTTCGAGCCGGTCGTGCGAGAGGTTGAGCAGCAGGTGGCGCTTGGTGATGCGCGAGATCCGCTCGGCCAGGTAGACATTGGTCTCTTCCAGACGCAGGTTGCGGTCGCGCCAGATGTCGCTGAACTCCCCGCACAGCAGCACCAGCAGGCCGCCGCCGAAGAAGTACTCGAGGCCGAAGGCATCAGGCAGGCGTGCCTGCTGTTCGGCGAGGAACCAGCTGACGATGAGCGGCACGCAGCCCAGCAGGCCGGGCGTCACACCATAACGCAGGGCCACCAGGGCCGGGGCGAACCAGACCCAGGGAAAGAGTTCGAGCACCAGCAGCGGGTCGCGCGGCACGAAGTACCAGGCCAGCGCGGCGGCCAGGGCCGGGATCAGCAGCGCCTCCAGCCACTGCGCCCAGGCGCTGAACAGCTCGGGCGCGAGCCGTCCCGCGCGCCTGGCGCGCTGCAGGATACGGGTCAGGAAAGGAAGGGGCATCGTCGCTCAGGGCTGCGCGGTGACCAGGCGCAGTTCGCTCAGCAGGTGACCGATCAGCTGGTGGCCGATGGCCGAGAGGCCGTCCCGGCTCCAGCCGCTGCGCGAGCCCGAGCCGCTCCAGAGCACACGGCCGCTTTGCAGGTCGATGACGCGCAGCGTGACGCCGGCCACGGGTTCGCCGTCGAGCCCGACCTTGTAGCGCCATTCCTCGACGCTGCCCGCGACAGCGTAGCGCGCGCCCTGCTCACGTGCCCACTTCAAGGCGTCTTCGGCGACCTTGCGTTCGCTGGCTTCGAAGAGGCTGTCGCGTGTCAGCGCGGCGGGATAACGCAGCAGGTTGCCGACGCCGCGGGCCATCAGGTGGTGTTCCACCATGGCCTCGGCCGAGAGGCCGGCCTGCGGGGTCTCGGTGTTGTTGATCACGGGCAGCAGGGCCCAGCGGGCCTGCGGATCCAGGGCTTCGGTGCCGACGACCGAGCGGGTCGAGGCGCAGCCGGCCAGCAACAGCGCGGCCAGGCCGGTCAGGAGGAGGGTTTTCAGGCGGTTCATGGTGAGGCTCCTAGAAGTAGTGCCGGTAGCGGATGGTAAGGGTATGCATGGACGCGCCGCCCGGCGCATTGGCACTGGTGCCATTCCATTCGAAGCGGAGGTGGTCGGCGCCGAAAACGGGGCCGGCCAGGCCCAGCGTGGCCAGATAACCTTGGCCTACCGCGCTGTTTTCCGTGACGCAGGCATTGCCGTAAGGGCGCCAGGCGCGACTGTAGTCGTCCTGCAGGCTCAGGCCCGAGAGGTTGCCGCCCACGCCAGCGCAGGCCCCCAGGGTGCTGCTGCTTCGCGGGATGAAATAGCCCACCGGGTCGATGGAGCCGTCACCCAGGCCGATCTGCAGATAGGACGGCAGGCGGGCCACGGTCTCTGCCGACAGGCCGCCACTGTGCTGGAAGCTCCGGTTCTCGGTGTAGAGGCGCACGTAGGTGTCGGGATAGTCGGTGCGCAGGCGGTGGCTGAGGTCGAAGTCGATGCTGCTGCCGCTGCCCAGGTCGTCGTGGTACTGCGTGTAGTAGCGGTTGAACTGGGGCGAGGCGCGCAGGGTGGTCTGGCGGTCCAGGGTGTAGGACAGCGCACCCATCAGACCGTGTTCATAGCCGGCCACCCGCAGCGGTAGGCTCAGATTCGAGTCGCTGCGGTAACTGGCCTCGAGCTCATAGGACACCCGTGCCGACCAGCGGCCCATGTGCTGCAGGCGCAGACCGCTGTAGCTCACAAGTTCGCTGCGCTGGGTCAGGGCCAGTCGGCTTTCGCTCTCCTTGCCGAACCAGCGCAGTTCGGCGCGCTGCATGTCGTCGCGCGGCGGCACCAGGGTGGCGAATTCGGCATCGCTGCTGCTCTGGCTGACCTGGGATGTGGCGGCCAGCAGGTGCAACTGCGGCGAGAGCACCAGGCGTGCCTCGAGCTCATGGCCCTGGCGTGCCAGCAGGTCGTAGCTTTCTTGCTGGGCGTTCCACTGGATGTAGTGGGCCTGGCGCGGCAGCTGCTGGCGCAGATGCTCGTGCAGCACGTCCGAAGCCGGGTCCTGCTGCAGGCCGCGAAAAGCGCTGTCGATGGCCAGGCTGGTCTGCCGGCCGGCCAGTGCCAGGTCGACCTGGCTGCCCGGTGCCAGTTCCCGGTTGCGGCCCTGCAGCAGCTGGGTGATGCGCGGCTGGTCGAGCTGCTGCAGTGCCAGCTGGGTCTGGGCCGAGACCGGCGCGCTGCGGCCCAGACGGGTGTAACGCTCGAGTGCCCAGCGTCGGGCGCTGTCGGGCAGCTCCCGGTCCAGAGCCCAGCCCAGGACCATCTCGTCGCGGCCGGCGATGGCCGCCTGTTCGGCATTCGGACCGCGCCAGCGCTGCATCAGCTGACGTTGCAGGGCCAGGGAGGCACTGCCAGGGCGCTTGCTCAGGAACAGGCGCACCCAGGTCTGGAACTCCGGGCGACGCATGAGTTCGCCCAGATCACTCTGCTCGGCACGCTGTGCCTCCAGGCGCAACCAGGCCTGGCGGCGCAGGCGGTCGGCCATGCCGGTCCGTTGCATCTGTTCGAGCACATCCGCGTAGGCCGCCAGCAGGATAGGGTCCTGCGGCGTGCGCTCGAGGGCGCGCCGGTACCAGGTGGCCGCCTGGCGCGGCTGGCCCAGGGCCAGGTGGCCTGCGGCATAGGGCTGCCAGTAGGCCGGCGTGGGACGGGCGCGCTGCTGGTAGGTGGCCAGCATCTGCGTGAGCTCCTGCGGCCAGCCGGCCTCGATCAGGAACCACAGGGCGGCGACGATGGTGTTGTCGTCGGCGGGGGCGAGCTTGAGCGCGCGTTGCAGGTCGGCCCAGGCCAGGCGGGGCTGCTGGCGGCGCTGGTGGTACTGGGCCCGGCCGAGCAGAAAGGCCAGGTTGCGCTCGGCCTGTGCGCGCTGGGCAGAGGTCAGGCTGTCGTAGATACGGCCCTGGGCGCTGAGTTCACCGCGCTCGGCATGGATCTCGAGGGCCTGCAGCAGCAGGTCCATGCTGCCGTAGCGACGCCAGGCGATCAGGGAAAGTTCAGCCGCGCGCTGCGGCCTGTTCTGGCGCGTGAGGAAGATCAGCCGCGTCCAGTCACCCGGCTCGATACGTGGCGAGCCGACGCCGCGTTCATAGGCGGCTTGCGAGGTGACCAGGTCACCTGCCTCCCAGGCCAGCTGGCCCAGCAGGCGCCAGAAATCGACCTCGCTGTCCGGGACCTTTTCCATGTGGGCACGCATCAGCGCCAGGGCCTCCGTGTGCCGGTCGTGGCGCAGCTGGATGAAGACGGCCTGCAGCAGGGGGTCGGTGTTGAAGGGTTCGATTCCCGTGCGTTCACGGTACAGCGACAGCGCACGGTCTTCTTCCCCGGCATGCAGGGCCAGCCGGGCTGCGAGCTCCAGCAGCAGGGGCTGCTGATGGTCGCGGAACTGGGTCTCGAAAAAGCGCGAGCCGCGTGCAGGCTCCGAAGCGTCTTCGAAGAGCCAGTAGACCTGCTCCCACTGTGCGTCGCTCAGCGGTTTCTGCCGGGCCAGGTAAAGCCACGCGGGCAGGGCCGCCAGCGGATCGTCGAGCGAGTTGGACAGGCGCAGCAGCGAAGCGACGGTGTCCTCCGAGCGGTCACCCATGGCATAGAGGGCGCGCCACTGCTCGGCGGCAATGTCGGTGTAGGCCAGCCATTCGGCGATCTGTGCCAGCCGGCGGCGCCAGGCATGGTCGCCCGGGCGCTTGCGCACCGCTTCGCGCGCCACGCGCAGGGCCGCCGGGAGCTGGCCGTTGCCGACAAAGACCTCGTAGGCCAGCAGGAAGTCATCCTGCTGGAAACGGCGCAGCGGGGCGCTGACCTCGGGCGCGGGCAGCTCCGGCGGCGGTGGCGGTGCAGCGTTGTCCTGGGCCAGCACGGGGCCGACACACAGCAGGCCGAAGCTCCAGCGCAGCCAGGGTCTCATGGTGCCCGTCCTTCCACCGGCAGGCGGAACACCAGTTGTCTGGCGTAATAGGAGGCGAGGGCCGGGTTGCCGGCGGCCAGGGCGAGTTTGATCAGATAGCGCAGCGTCAACCGGTCGCTGCGCAGGCGGCCCAGATGTCGCTCGGCCGTGTCCAGCGCCTCCTTGTATTTGCCGCCGGCCATGTAGGCGTTGACGCCGAGCTGGTAGTAGCGGCGCATGCTGGTCAGATCGGTGCTGCGCGCGCGCGCGAGCATGAAATAGTACGAGGCCCGGGCGTAGTCCTGGCGGCCCATGGCTGCGTAGGCCAGTTGCTCCAGTTCGGCAATGGTGAGCTCCGCGTCGAATGTTTCCAGCAACTGGTCGCCCAGTTCGATGAGGCCGGCCTGGTAGGCCAGCTTGGCATAGCTGTGGGCCAGGTCGGCACTCATGCGGTCGTTCATGGCCAGTCGGATCACCTCGGCCACGCGCGCGCTCAGCCGCGCGCGCTCGGCCGGCGATGTGGCATCGTTGAACTGGCGCAGGAAGGCGGAGAGCAACAGCGTGCGGGCGATTTCTCGCTGACGCATGTCCTTGCTGCGCAGATGGGGCCAGACCATCTTTTCGAGGTCTATCGGGCCCATCTCCTGGGCCTGGTGACGGGCCAGCAGCAGGGCGACGTCGGTGTTGCGCGTGTCGGCCCGGTACATGTTCTGCACATAGGACATCGAGAGGTCGTCGAGCATGTCCAGATCGTAGAGGCGCTGCATCAGCGCCTTCTTGGGGAAGACCACGTAGAGCAGCGTGAGCACGACCAGCACCATGAGCATGAGCTGCCATCCGCTGGTCAGCTGTTCACGGGGGATCTCCCCGTTAACGCTGGCATATCGCTTGGATCGAGCCGGCAGCATGACGGGGCAGTGTGTAATGAAAGAGATTGCCGCTGCGGCGCACGGGCTGCAGCTCGCGGTCGCCCGCGCGCACGCGGCAGGCGGCGACGTCGGCCAGGGTGAATTCGAGCGCGACTTCGCCTTCGAAGGTCCAGCGCTGGCGTCCGGGGGCGGCATCGTAGGCGCTGATGCGGGCGTTCGCCGAGTGCAGGCGCGGTACGGCGCGCTCCTGCGGGCTCAGCACGAGTTCGGCAGACCTGTCGCTCAGGTGCACATAACGGCCTTCGGCACCATCGCGGTAGCCGGCCACGGCCCGGCTGCGCGCCAGGTCGGGGCTGCCGAGCGCCGCCGGCACGCGCAGGGTGCGCAGTGCGCCGGCGCCGTGCACGCGCCAGCCCGTGGGAGTGCGGGCGATGACGTAGTTCTGGAAGTCCAGCACCTTGCGCGCGTAGTCGGCGGCGTGGACCGGGGTGATCTCCTGGCGCAGTGCGTACTGCATGATGCGGTCGAAAGACTGCATGCCGGCGCGTTTGGTCAGCAGGTAGGTATGGAAGTAGATGTTGATGGGCTTGAGCCGGCGGGGCTTGTCGGTGAACTCGAAGGTCTCGATGACCCGATCGAAGCCGTAGTAAGGGCCCAGCCACTCATTGGTATAGACGTTCTCGTTCTGGTTCGGCGCGAAGACCTGGTAGTAGGCCCCGCGGGCCAGGCCCAGGCCCTCGACCTGGGTCATGGTGGGATGGGCCAGGGTGGCCGTGGTGTCACCGCCGTTCATGTTGAACAGGCCGGCCTGGTAGGTCATGCCCACGGCGTCGGCGCCGGGGATGCAGTCGCCGGTCCAGAGGAACATCTGCACCTTCTTGCCGGGCGGCGCCAGCCGGGTCTCGATGTAACGCACCGAACCCTGGATCTCGCGTTCGAGGCTGAATTCGTAGTTGGGCAGCCGCAGGTTGCGCGCTTCGGCGCTCACCTCGCCACGGGCCAGCATGCCCCACTTGAAGGGGTGCGAATAGCTGTGCGTGGCCAGGGCCACGTGCGGGGCCTTGAAGACCTCGCGTGCGGCTTTTTCTGCCACGGCCGACAGGCCGGGGAAGAGGCCCTGGGGCGAGGTCTCGGCCTCGATGACCGAGATGGTCATCGGGACCGGATAGGTCTGGACCACGCGTTCGAGCAGCACCTCGCCGGCGATCTTGTTGCCCGGCATCTCGCTGCGGCTGACCCAGCCGTCGCCGTCCATGTGGATCAGCAGCAAACGCCGGCCGCTTTCGGTGCTGACGTCGGGCACGGGCATGAGGGGCTGCTGCAGGCCCTGGCGGAAGAGTTCGAAGGGATTGATGACCCAGCGGTTGCCGATCTCGTTGCCCGGCAGCGTGACCGTGGCGTAGGGGAACATGACGTAGCCGCCCCAGGGTGTGAGGGCGGCGGCCACCTGACGTTGCTCACCGCGGCGCAGCGTGAGCAGCGGAGTGCCTGCAGCGGGGGCCAGGGGGTAAAAACCGTCGATCGCCGGGCGGGGGCGGATCTCGAAGCCCATCATCTCGTGCTGCTGTTCGATGGTCACCGGGGCAGCGCTGCGCGGGGCGCTTTCCCAGTCGAGCTTGAGGGTGCGCGCCAGCGGGCTGTCGAGCAGGAAGTCGAGCTGGTTGACGAAGACCAGGGGCACGGCGTCGGCCACCTGCCGTCCCAGCCAGCTCAGGAGCTTTTCGCGTTCCTCGGCCTCGGGGTTGCGTTCCAGCCAGACGACGATGCCGGCGTAACGACCGGCCAGCGGGAAGGCGGGGAGCTGCCGGACGTCCACAAAGTCGGGCACATAGCCCAGATGCTGCAGCGGCATGGAGCCGAACAGCACCGGCGGGATCTCGCGCTGGATGTACTCGTCGGCGGTCGGACTGTGGATCACCAGCACCCGGCGCGGCATGACTTCGACGCTGCTCAGGCCCAGGGTGTCGAGCTCCGAGGTGGCGACCCAGGGGACAAAACCCAGATCCGTGATGCGGCGGGCAGTCTCGCGCGCCAGCTCGCGCTGGCCGGCCGGCACGTAGTCGATCGCGATGACCGGCAGGCGGTAACGCGCGCGCACCTCGCCCAGCCTCTCGAGCAGCCAGCTGCGGTCGGCCGGCGGGACTTCGCCATAGCTTTTGTCCTCGATCCGGTAGCGGCGGAACAGAGACTCGGCGGCCACGGCGTCCACCCAGGCGTGGGTCTGCGGCAGGATCTCGAAGCCGCGGTTGAAGACAAAACGGATCCCCGGGTAGCGGCGCACCAGTTCCTGGATCACGGCCACCATGCCGGCCTCCTGCGCGGCGCGTTCCTCGGGGGTGCGCGTGTACAGGTGGTAGGAGTCCAGGGTGTCGACGAAGAAGGTGCGCAGGCCGCGCTGCCACAAGGGGCCAACCACCTGTTCGGCAAAGAACGCTGGCCATCCGGGCTGACTCTGGTCGATCAGCCGGCTGCCCCAGGCGCTGTTCTCGCTGCGCAGCCAGGCGGCGGGCAGGCGCGCCGCATAGGCGCGCGAAGGCTGGACTTCGCCCAGCGAGACATAGGCGGCCAGACGCGTGCGGCCGAGGTCGGGCAGCGCGCCAGCAGGCAAATGGTCAGGCTCGACGATGGCCAGGTCGAAGGCCCTGAGTTCATCCCAGGGTGTCTGTGCGCCGTAGTGGAAGGCCACCGAGGTGAGTGGCTGCGGGGCGGGGGGGGACGGCTGTGCGGCCGCCAGGCCGGGTGCGAGACTGAGGAGCAGACTGAATAGGTATCGGATCGCCATCTATGCTTGCCGAGGCCCGGTCTGGCTGGCGCCAGACTCGAATTCAGCGGGTGTCCTTTTGAGCGGGGATCCAGGAGAAGTTCCCTGGTGTAACAGGATGTAAGGATACGTCGCTGCTGCGGAATCTCGCAGTGCATAGTTCACGCATACGGCAAGAGAATGGCCCCCGAAGTGGAAGGGGCGAGCCACGATCCGCGACTTGTGCGTCGCGCTGCGGAAACTACTTATGCGCGCGCGCTCCGATAGCCCTCGGGGTTGCCCTGCTGCCAGCGCCAGCTGTCGACGCACATGGCATCCAGACCCCGCTGGGGAACCCAGTCGAGCAGGCGGGCGGCGAGTTCCGGTGATGCGTAGCACGAGGCCACATCGCCCGGCCGGCGCGCCGCGAACTGGTAGGGGACGGTCCGGCCGCTGGCCTTCTCGAAGGCCCGGACCAGTTCCAGCACGCTGTAGCCCTTGCCGGTACCCAGGTTGAAGGCCGTGCAACCGGCCTGCCGGTCCAGGTAGGCCAGGGCCTTGACGTGACCGACGGCGAGGTCGACCACATGGATGAAGTCGCGCACGCCGGTGCCGTCGGGTGTGGGGTAGTCATTGCCCCAGACCTGCAGCTGCTCGCGCCGACCCGCGGCCACCTGGCTCACATAGGGCATGAGATTGTTGGGGATGCCCTGCGGGTCTTCGCCGATGCGGCCGCTGACATGCGCGCCGATAGGGTTGAAATAACGCAGGATGCCGATGCGCCAGGACGCATCGCTGTGGTGCAGGTCGCGCAGCATCTCCTCGATCATCAGCTTGGTGCGGCCATAGGGGTTGGTGACCGACAGGGGATGGTCTTCGGTCAGGGGCAGGCGTTGCGGATCGCCGTAGACCGTGGCGGAGGAACTGAACACCAGCTTGCGCACCCCGGTTTCGCCCATGGCCTCCAGCAGGCGGACCGTGCCGACCACATTGTTGTCGTAGTAGTGCAGGGGCTGGGTCACGGACTCGCCCACGGACTTGAGCCCGGCAAAGTGGATCACCGCAGTGGCCAGACTGCTGCGCAGCGCGTCCGTGAGCGCCGCCTTGTCGCGGATGTCGCCCTGCACGAGGTGCACCCTGCGGCCGCTGATCTGCTCGACGCGCCGGATCGATTCCGGGTTGCTGTTGGAATAGTTGTCGTAGACCGTGACGTCATGGCCTGCCTGCAGCAGCTCGATGCAGGTGTGGCTGCCGATATAGCCTGCGCCGCCGGTGACAAAGATCATGTGGGAATTCCAGGCTGAAGGGGAAGCCCGATTCTAGGAGCGGCTGGCGGATACGCCGGCGAAATTCTTCACGGATTCTTCAGGATTTGCGTTCCCTGGGCACACGACCCAGCAGATGGAATTCGGGGTTGGGTTGCATGTTGCTGAAGCTGGCCATGCGGTTGGACAGGCCGAAGAAGGCCGTGATGGCAGCGATGTCCCAGATGTCCTCGTCGGAAAAACCCTGCGCGTGCAGGGCGGCGAAGTCGGCCTCGTCAACTTCATGCGAACGCTGGCAGACCTTCATGGCGAAATCCAGCATGGCGCGCTGGCGCGGCGTGATGTCGGCCTTGCGGTAGTTCACCGCCACCTGATCGGCCACCAGGGGCTTTTTCTCGTAGATGCGCAAGAGGGCGCCGTGCGCCACCACGCAATAGAGGCACTGGTTGGCCGCGCTGGTGGTGGTGACGATCATCTCGCGGTCACCCTTGCTCAGGCTGCCTTCCTCCTTGAGCATGAGCGCGTCGTGGTAGGCGAAAAAGGCCCGCCATTCGGCCGGGCGGCGTGCCAGGGCCAGGAAGACATTGGGAATGAAACCGGACTTCTCCTGCACTTCGAGGATCCTGGTGCGGATGTCCTCTGGCAGGTCCTTGAGCTCGGGATGCGGGTAGCGGTTCATGCGGACTCCGATGGGCGGGAAGGGCCCTGTCATTATCCGCGGCGTTGTTGCGGCGGCTGCTTACCTGCGCTGCCGGACGTCAAACGGCAGGATCTCATGGTTCTGGGCGCCGTGCCGTGCCAGCAGGCGCAGGGAGCGTTGCTCGTCATCGTTGCAGTACCAGGCGGCGGCATGTGGTAGCGCGGACCATCACACATGTGGCTGATCACCTGTCAGCCATCGGGAAACGGTTCCCAGTCGGAACTTTGGGGGCTGCAGTATCTGTGTGATCTCCGGGCGGGCGTAGACGTAGTGATCGTCTCCTAGACCCTCGCGCACCGTCCGTCCGGTGACGTACGCGCTGCCGGGGGCGAAGCACTGCTGATGGATTGTTGCCGCGAACGAAGGTTCAGCTCGCGGCATCGGCGATGGCGCGATCGCGTCCTGTCTGTTTGGCGCGGTACAGGGCCTGGTCGGCCTGCCGCAGCAGGGCCTCTGCCGTGTCGCCCTCGCGCCACTGCGCCAGGCCAGCGCTGACGGTGATGCGCTGATTCAGGCCGGGGACGCTCAAGGCGGCCACCGCCGCGCGCATGCGTTCCACCAGGGTGAGGGCGGCATCGAGACCGGTTTCGGTGAGCAGGACGACGAACTCCTCGCCGCCCAGGCGCGCCACGTGGTCGCTCTGGCGCAGATTGGCGTTCAGGCTGTCGGCGACCTGGCGCAGCACCGCGTCGCCGACATCGTGGCCGTGGTGGTCGTTGACCTTCTTGAAGTGGTCCAGGTCGAAATAGACCGCAGTGAGGGCGCGGTGATAACGCTGGGCGCGCAGGATCTCGTCGTCCAGCCGCAGCTCCAGCATGCGGCGGTTGCCCACCCCGGTCAGCGGGTCGGTCAGCATCAGGTGTTCGAGTTCGTGGCGTGCCAGCTCCTCTTTCTTCATCGTGCGTAACAGGATGAAGCCCAGCAGCGCCGTGAAAGCCGTCAGCATCAAGGCCACCAGGACCACCACCGCGGTGTGCTTGCGCCAGCTGTCCAGCAGGTCGTCCAGGGCGGTGGAGACGTCGACCACCAGGGGGTAGTCCTGCACACGCATGTAGGTGACAACCCGGGCCATGCCGTCGACCGGGCTGAGCCCGGTCAGGTAGTTGCCCTTGGGATTGGTGCCCATGTGCTCGGTCCACATGGCACTCTGTGCAACGGAGCTGCCGATGATTCTGCTGTCCATCGGGCTGCGGAAGAGAAAGATGCCGTCGGTCCGGATCACGGCGATGGTGCCGCGGGGCTTGATGCGTTCGGCCTCGAAGGAGCCGGCGATGCGGTCCAGCTCGATGGCGGCGAAGATGACGGCGACCTTGCCACCTGCCTTGGTGACGGGCATCGAGATGGGGATGCCCAGCTTGCCCGTGACCCGGCTCACCACAGGCTGGGCCACGTAGAGGCCGCGGGTCTGCTGGTTGAACTGGGCCTTGAAGTAGTCGCGATCCGAGACCTTGGTCTGCCGGGTCTGTCCGGCGTCGGGGATGTAACGCAGGGTGCCGTCGAGGGTGACCATGCGGATGTCGATCATGCCGTCCGAGGCCTGGCGCAGTTCGTCGACCAGGCTGATGAAACCGGGGGCGGTGCCGGGATCCTGGCCGGGATGCTCGGCCATCCAGTGCCGGGCGGCGATGAGGGAGGTTTCAGCCTGCTTGAAGAGGGAGCGGGTCTGCTCGTGCACGGCCGTGCGCAGCTGCTCCAGCACCTGGTCATTGGCGCTCAGCAGACTGTTGCGCTCCCACCAGGACCAGAAACCGACAAAGCCCCAAAGACAGATCAGCAGGCCTGCGACCAGACCGAAAACGATGCGGCGATTGACCCCGGGCAAGGTGCCGAGCTGTCTGGCCTTCAGACGGTGCAAAAGGGAACTCCTCAACGACTGCGTTTTTTCTTCGGGGAGCGGCTTGCGTCCCAGTGGAAGTCCCTGATTACCCTGAGAACTCTAATGCATAAGTCCGCCTGCGTCGAGCCGGCCCGGCCTGGACAAAGGCCAGAGTGGTGAAGAAGTCACACCTGGCTGGGGCGTGTCTGTCAGGGTTGCAGCTGTTCCGATTCGATGATCTGTTCGCCAGGCGCTTCGCGCAGCACGCCGGCCAGCAGGGCCTGGGCGATGCGCGCGGCCGGCACGGGCCGGTAGCGGCGCGGGATCAGCGGGCCCAGGACGCGGGCGATGCGCAGGCCGATCTGCTCGCCCGGGCGCTTCTGTGCGCGCTCGGCCTCGATCAGTGAAGGGCGTACCACCGTGTAGCAGGGGTAGCCCAGGGCGCGGATGCCGGCTTCGGCTTCGGCCTTGGTGCGCAGGTAGAAGTTGCCCTGCGGGCTGGTGCCCAGCGCGGAGGTGAGCGCATAACGGCTGGCGCCGGCGGCGCGGGCCAGCCGGCCCGCCTGGATGGGCAGGTCGCGGTCCACGGCGGCAAAGGCGGCTTGCGAGCCGGCGGCCTTGATCGTGCTGCCCAGGGCGCAGATGACGGCGTCCACCTGCCACCAGGACGCCGCAAGGGGCAGGGCGCTGAAGTCCACCACGGGATTGAGCAGCTTGGGATGCGGCGGCAGGGGCCGGCGCGTGGGGGCGATGACCTGGCTGAAGCGCGGCTCGGCCAGGGCGGCGGCCAGCGCCTCACGGCCGACGGCGCCGGTGGCGCCGAGCAGCAGCAGGCGCAGGGCTGGGGTGGCTTGGGTCATGGTGTGTTCAGCCCGCGGTGAGTTTGTGCACCAGGTCGGCCGTGGTGCTGGCCTTGTACTTGCGCATGAGGCGGGCGCGGTAGATCTCCACCGTGCGGTAGCTGATGGACAGGGCCTTGCCGATTTCCTTGGAGGTCAGGCCTTCGAGCAGGTGGGCGGCCACCTCGCGTTCGCGGGCGGTGAGTTCGGCCCGGACCGGGCGGCGCGAGCTGAGGTCCTCGAAGGTCCAGATACCGGGGCCGTGAGGTTCGGCCGGGTCAAGCGCGCGGCCGGTGACATGGCACCAGAAGACTTCCCCCTTGAAGCGGCCGTCGACCCGTTTCATGATGCGGTCATCCGCGTAACTGCCCTGGCGGTTCATGATGGGGGTGATGCGTGCGCCCGTGCGCTCGAATTCGTCGGCGCTGGGGTAGAGCACGAGGAAGGACTGGCCCACGAGTTCTTCGCGGCTGCTGCCGAACATGTCACAGACGTGGCGGTTGCAGTCCATGATGACGCGGTTGCGCGAGAGCACCATGCCGATGGGGGCGAGTTCGAAAGCGAGGCGGTAGTCGATGTCCATAGGGCAGGGATTTTAGGCATAACTACGTATTCCGGTAAGTAGTATCGTTGCGGATCTGCTGCTTTAAAGATTTTTAAAAGGAGAACAGCGTGAACAAGGTATACCCGAGTGCGGCTGCCGCCATCCAGGGCGTGCTCCGCGACGGCCAGCTGATTGCCGTGGGCGGTTTCGGCCTGTGCGGCATCCCCGAAGCCCTGATCGACGCGGTGCGCGACGCCGGCATCAAGAACCTGACCGCCATTTCCAACAATGCCGGCGTCGATGATTTCGGGCTGGGCAAGTTGCTGCAGACGCGGCAGATCAAAAAGATGATCTCCAGCTATGTGGGCGAGAACAAGGAGTTCGAGCGCCAGTACCTGGCCGGTGAACTGGAACTGGAGTTCACGCCCCAGGGCACGCTGGCTGAGAAGCTGCGCGCCGGCGGCGCGGGCATCCCGGCCTTTTTCACCAAAACCGGCGTGGGCACCATCGTGGCCGACGGCAAGGAGCTGCGCGAGTTCGACGGTGAGACCTATGTGATGGAGCGGGCCCTGCTGCCCGACGTGGCACTGGTCAAGGCCGACATCGCCGACCGTTCGGGCAATCTGCGCTTCAACCTGACGGCGCGCAACTTCAACCCGGCCGCGGCCATGGCCGGCAAGGTCTGCATCGTGGAAGTGGAGCGCATCGTCGCCACCGGCGAGCTGGCGCCTGACGACATCCACCTGCCGGGCATCTACGTGCACCGCATCGTGCACAACCCCACGCCCGAGAAGCGCATCGAGAAGCGCACCACCCGCGACCGTAAAGTTTGAGGAGAAGAACATGCCCTGGACCCAAGAACAGATGGCCGCACGCGCGGCGCAGGAACTGCAGGACGGCTTTTACGTGAACCTCGGCATCGGCATCCCGACGCTGGTGGCCAATTTCGTGCCGGACAACATGGAAGTCTGGCTGCAGAGCGAGAACGGCATGCTGGGCATCGGCCCCTTCCCCTACGAGGACGAAGTGGACGCCGACCTGATCAATGCGGGCAAACAAACGGTGACCACCATCAAGGGCAGCAGCATTTTTGGCAGCCACGAGAGTTTTGCCATGATCCGCGGC
>JBEIPS010000075.1:0-10609 GCA_040376915.1 Hylemonella sp. | reverse complement strand
TCGCGCTGCGCTGCGTCGGCAAAGGGCGCGGTGGCCGCGGCATCCTCCATGCCCAGCAGCATGGGCAGGTACTCCTCGGGCGGGACGGGCCGGCGGCAGCAGACCAGGGCCGCCAGGAAACCTTCGCAGAATTCCCACTGCGGGATCTCCTCGTCGCGCGTGCGCAGCTCGTCGAGGATGGCATCGAGTTCGTCGAAGTCCTCGGCTTGCAGGACTGCGGCAGGGGCGGGCGTATTCATGGCGTAGCCGTCGTAGGAGAAGGTGCGGGATTGTAGGGTCTGGTCACGTGGAGACCGTACTGGTATTGTCCACACATCAGGAGACCTCATGCTGCATGCCATCGACAAGCTCTTTCCCGTGCGTTATCTGGTCTTCATCGTCAGCGCCCTGGGCAGCCTGAGCGGGCTTTACGCCCTGCACAGCTCGGGCCGCGCCAGCGCCTGGCTGGTCCTGCTGCCGCTGGCCCTGCTGGGCCTGTACGACCTGCTGCAGACGCGCCGCTCGGTGCTGCGCAACTACCCGGTCATCGGCCACCTGCGTTTCATGCTCGAGTACATCCGCCCCGAGCTGCGCCAGTACTTCCTGGAAAGCGACACCGAAGCCACACCGTTTTCGCGCGCGCAACGCTCCCTGGTCTACCAGCGCGCCAAGGGCGAACCCGACAAGCGCCCCTTCGGCACCCAGCTCGACGTGCACGCCCAGGGTTACGAGTGGATCAACCACTCCATCGCGCCCAGCCGCATCGCCTCACACGACTTTCGCGTCACCATCGGCGCCGACAGCGCCCAGCCCTACCAGGCCAGCGTGTTCAACATCTCGGCCATGAGCTTTGGCGCGCTCAGCGCCCACGCCGTCCTGGCCCTCAACCAGGGGGCGCGGCGCGGCGGTTTTGCGCACGACACCGGCGAAGGCTCGATCTCCACCCACCACCGCGTGCATGGCGGTGACCTGATCTGGGAACTGGGCTCGGGCTACTTCGGCTGCCGCAACAGCGACGGCAGTTTCAACGCCGAAAAGTTCGCCGACAACGCGCGCGACCCGCAGGTCAAGCTGGTCGAGATCAAGCTCAGCCAGGGCGCCAAGCCCGGCCACGGCGGCGTGCTGCCCGGCCCCAAAGTCACGCCCGAGATCGCCGCGGCGCGCGGCGTGCCGGTCGGGGTGGACTGCATCTCGCCCGCGGCCCACAGCGCCTTTGCCACGCCGCTGGAGCTGATGCAGTTCATCGCCCGCCTGCGCGAGCTCTCGGGCGGCAAACCCACGGGCATCAAGCTGTGCATCGGCCACCCCTGGGAATGGTTCGCCATGGTCAAGGCCATGCAGGCCAGCGGCATCACGCCGGACTTCATCGTCGTCGACGGTGCCGAGGGCGGCACCGGCGCCTCGCCGCTGGAATTCACCGACCACGTGGGCTCACCCCTGCAGGAAGGCCTGCTGCTGGTGCACAACACCCTGCGCGGGGTCGGCCTGCGCCAACGCATCCGGATCGGCTGCGCCGGCAAGGTCATCAGCGCCTTCGACATCGTGCGGCTGATGGCGCTGGGCGCCGACTGGTGCAACAGCGCGCGGGGTTTCATGTTCGCCCTGGGTTGCATCCAGGCCCAGCACTGCCACACCGGCCACTGCCCCACCGGCGTGACCACGCAGAGCCCCTTGCGCCAGCAGGCGCTGGTGGTGCCCGACAAGGCCGAGCGGGTCTACAACTACCACCAGGAAACCCTCAAGGCGCTCAAGGAACTGGTGCAGGCCGCCGGCCTGCAGCACCCGGGAGAAATCGGCGCGCACCATATCGTGCGGCGCGGCAACGACCACAAGGTGCAGTCCCTGGCCCAGCTGCTGCTGTCGCAGCTGCCGGATGGCGCCCTGCTCACGGGGGATACGCAAGCCCTGCCTGCCGTCTACCGCACCTGGGCGCAGGCCAGCGCCGCGAGCTTCAGGCTGCAGCCGGCATGACCCGCTGAACGGGCACCCCCAGCGCCAACAGGCGCTTGCGCAGCTTCAGAACGGCGCGGTCCTTGCTCAGCAGTGGCGCCCTGTGGGCCACCGCCAGGTCGATGAACTTCTGGTCGTCCGGGTCCGTGCAGATCACCGCGATCCTGGGTGCCACCTCGACCACGCGCACCTGGCGGTCGAAAGCCGCCAACACGTCTTCGGCACTCAGGCGGTAGTGGTTCATGCGCAGCACCAGATGCGGGTAGGCCAGCACACGGGCCAGCTCTTCGCGCATCACGGGGGTCGCAATCCACTGCAGCCGCCCGGCAGCCAGGGCTTCCTTGAGCGGCACCGTGGCCGGATCGCTGAACAGCAGCAAGTCCAGCACGACATTGGTGTCGATGACGATCACGAAACGCCCGGTTTGGTCCGCACCGAGCCCTTGATCATCTCGAACTTGAAAAGACGGCATTCCAGCGGACCGTTCCACATGGGCACGCGGCGTGACTCCTTCAGGCGCATCTTGCTGGGCAGCTTGAGGTCGGGCGTGAGCAGCCAGGCGGTCCAGCCGCTGTAGTTCTTTTTCCAATGGCTGGCCAGCTTGCTGAAGAATTCCTGGTCGTCACCGGCGCTGTCGGTCTCCGGCAATTCACGCGCGCCGAAACGCGCCGTGCCGGCAAAGCCGCCCGCCTCAATGCGCTCGCCATAAGGTGGATTGACCAGCATCACGCCCGGTGTTTCGCAAGGGGGCATGCGCTGCAGGGCGTCACCACCGCGGAACTCGATCACATCGGCCACACCGGCGCGTTCGGCATTGCGCTGCGCGAAGTCCACCATGCGGTGCGACACGTCGCTGCCATAGATCAGCGCGGCCTGGCCCGGCTCGGGCTTGACCACGGCCTGCGCGGCCTCGGACTTCATGGCGGCCCACTCCTGGGCGCGGAAAGGCCGGTACTTCTCGAACGCAAAACGGCGCAGCGAACCGGCCGCGATATTGCAGGCGATCTGCGCGGCCTCGATCACCACCGTGCCGCTGCCGCAGCAGGGGTCGTACAGCGGCAGCAGGTCACCCTCGCCCGCGGCCCAGCCGCTGGCGGCGATCATGGCGGCGGCCAGGGTTTCCTTCAGGGGCGCATCGCCCTTGTCCTCGCGCCAGCCGCGCTTGAACAAGGGCTCACCCGAGGTGTCGATGTAGAGCGAGCAGCTGTCGGTGGTCAGGTGGGCGTAGATGCGCACGTCGGGCCACTGGGTGTCCACGTCGGGGCGCACGCCACCGGACGTTTCGCGGAAACGGTCGCACACCGCGTCCTTCACCTTCAGCGCCGCAAAATTCAGCGAAGTCAGCGGGCTGTGCTGTGCCGTGACCTCGACCTTGATGCTTTCCCTCGGCGTGAACCAATGCTCCCAGGGCACGGCCATGGCGGCGCGGTACAGGTCCTGCTCGTTGCGGTACTCGGTGTAGGACACCAGCACCAGCACGCGCTGGGCCAGACGGCTGTAGAGGTTGAGCAGCATGGCGTGCGCAAACGAGGTGCGCACCGCCACCCCGCCGCGCTGCTTGGTGACGCAACCCGGCGGCAGGCCGGTGATCTGCAGGATCTCCGGCGCGAGGTAGTCCTCTACGCCGGCAGCGCAGGGCAGAAACAATTGCAGCTGGTTCACAAGGCTTTCCGTAAATTCGCAGGCGCAATCTTGAGCGCCTCGCGGTACTTGGCCACGGTGCGGCGCGCGCATTCGATGCCCTGTTCCTTGAGCATCTCGGAGAGCTGGCTGTCGGACAGGGGCTTCTTGGCGTTCTCTGCGCTGACGAACTGCTTGATCAGCGCGCGCACCGCCGTGCTGGAGGCATTGCCGCCGGATTCGGTGCCCAGGCCCGAGCCGAAGAAATACTTGAGCTCATAGGTGCCGAAGGGCGTGGACATGTATTTGGCCGTGGTCACACGGCTGATGGTGGACTCGTGCAGGCCCAGTTCGTCGGCAATTTCGCGCAGCACCAGGGGACGCATGGCCAGCTCGCCGTGCACGAAGAAGTTCTTCTGCCGCTCGACGATGGCGCTGCTCACGCGCAGGATGGTGTCGAAACGCTGCTGGATGTTCTTGATGAACCAGCGCGCTTCCTGCAGCCGCTGCTGCAGGGCGGCGTAATTGTCGCCTTCGCGGCCGCCGGCCTTGTGGCCCTTGAGCGCGTTGGCATAGATGTCGTGCACGCGCAGGCGCGGCATGATGTCCGGGTTGAGCTGCACGCGAAAGCGGGTCTGCGCGCCGTTGCCGACGCGCAGCACCAGTACGTCGGGCACGATGATGTTGCGCTCGACATTGACGAAACGCCGCCCGGGCTTGGGCTCCAGCCGTGCGACCAGGCCCAGGGCCTCGCGCGTCAGGGCTTCGCTGCCGCCGCAGAGCTGGGCCAGCTTCTTGAGGTCGCGCCGCGCCAGCAGTTCGGGCGGTTGTTCGATCATGCGCAGGGCCTGCGCCACAACCGCGGGCTCCGGCAAGGCCGCCGCACCCCGCATTGCATCGGCCTGCAGGGCCTGCAACTGCAGGCGCAGGCACTCGGCCATGTTGCGCGCACCCACACCCGTGGGCTCCAGGCTTTGCAGCAGGCGCAACGCCAGCTCGAAATGCTCGAGCACGGACTCCACCTGCTCCGGGTCGTCGCCGGCCAGCCCCTGGGCCAGGGACTCCAGTGTGTCTTCCAGGTATCCGTCGTCGTTGAGCGACTCGATCAGGAAGAGCAGGGCCGCGCGGTCGACGGCATTCAGGCGCAGGGACAGGGCCTGGCGCTTGAGGAAATCCGGCAGGGACTCCTGGCTGCGCGCCAGCTCGGTGGCGTCGGCCTCGTCGTCCTCGCGCGCACCGTTGCGTGCCGGCGCGTCCCCGCCCCACTCACTGTCGTCGGGCGACATGTCCACGCTGCCGTCACCCTCCCAGTTGGCATCGCTCTCCAGGCTGGTCACCGCTGAGCTGTCGTCCGAACCCTCGCTGCTGGACGACGCGCTGCTGCTGTAGTCGTATTCCGCCTCGTCCTGCGTCACCGGCGTGTCGGAACGCTCCAGGCCATGGGCCTCGCGCTCGACGCTGTCGTCGGCCCGCTCCAGAAACGGGTTTTCGTCGAGCAGCTGCTCGACCTCCTGGTTCAGCTCCAGCGTGGAGAGCTGCAGGAGACGGATGGACTGCTGCAGCTGGGGCGTGAGCGCCAGGTGCTGGGAGACCCGTAGCGACAGTCCCTGTTTCATGATGTCAAACCGATGTGCAGAGAAATCCCCGTCACATCTTGAAGTGCTCGCCGAGGTAGACCCGGCGCACGTCGGCGTTGTTGACGATCTCGGCCGGCGTGCCCTGGGCCAGCACCCGACCCTCGCTGATGATGTAGGCGTGGTCGCAGATGCCCAGCGTCTCGCGCACGTTGTGGTCGGTGATCAGCACGCCGATGCCACGCGCCTTGAGGAAGCTGATGATGCGCTGGATCTCGATCACCGCGATCGGGTCGATGCCGGCAAAAGGCTCGTCCAGCAGGATGAAACGTGGCTGGGTGGCCAGGGCACGGGCGATCTCCACCCGGCGGCGCTCGCCGCCCGACAGGGCCAGCGCGGGCGACATGCGCAGCGATTCCACGCGCAGATCCTGCAGCAGGGCGGTGAGACGGTTTTCGATCTCGCCCTTGCTCAGCGGTTTGCCGGCCTCGTCACGCTGCAGTTCCAGCACGGCACGCACGTTGTCCTCGACGTTGAGCTTGCGGAAGATGGACGCTTCCTGCGGCAGGTAGCTCAGGCCCATGCGCGCGCGCTGGTGGATGGGCATGTGCTCCACGCGCTCGTCGTCGATCAGGATCTCGCCGGCGCTGGCGCGCACCAGGCCCACGATCATGTAGAAGGAGGTGGTCTTGCCCGCGCCATTCGGCCCCAGCAGGCCCACCACCTCGCCCTTGCGCACGGTCAGGGCCACGTCCTTGACGACTTCGCGGCTGCCGTAGAACTTCTTAAGGTGGCGCGCCTCCAGGCGGCTGGTGTCGGCACCGGGCTGCGTGTCCTGGGCCATCGCCGAGTCGGGCTGGGAGTCGGCCACCACCCCGCCGGCCATCTGCTGGCTGTCGCTCACTTGCGTCCTCCGCCCAGGGTGTCGTCGTTGCGCAGGGGCAGGCCGGGACGCGGCGCCACCGGGGCCGCCGTCGTCTCGTTGCGCGGGGTCAGCGTGGCGCGCACACGCTCGCCACCCTTTTGCGGGCTGCCGTCCACCGTGAACACGTCCGTCAGGCTGCTGTACTGGATGACGTTGCCCGTCACCACATCGGCCACCTGGGTGCCACGCAGGCGGCGCAGGCGGGCGTCCTTGATCAGCTTGAACACGTCCGCGCGGCCGTCGTATTCGATGGTCTCGCTCTCGCCCTCGATGTACTCGTCCTCGCCGTCACGCTTCTGGCGGAAGTAGGCGCGCTGGCCGGCTTCGGCCGTCACCACGCCGAACTGGTATCCCTGGGGGTCCTGGCGCACTTCGATGCGTGTGCCCTTGATGATGATGGAGCCCCGGGTCAGCACCACGTTGCCGCTGAAGACGCTGGTCTGCTTGAGGTCGTCATAGCGCAGCGCATCGGCCTCGATGTTCATCGGTTTTTTGGCATCGGCCTTCTCGGCACCGGCCACGCCCACGTTCAGTGCACAGGCCGCGCACAGAAGGAAGCGGAGGATAGCGAATTTCATAAAGGCACGAATCTTGCTCTTTGGGGTCTGAGCCATTGTAATCGGGCCGGGCGCTTGGTCCAGTCCTTGCTTTTGCCGTGGTCGTTCAGGCCCTCAGGGCGCCCCGGCTGGCGGTTTCGTGAGAGACTTCCCGGCACGGGCTCCAGCGACGACCTCGGCGAGCCCGCAACCACCCCGCATCACGCTGCGACCGCCCGCCATGAACCTGCTCTTTGTCGCCGACCCGCTGGAATCCTTCAAGACCTACAAGGACAGCACCTTTGCCATGATGCGCGAGGCCCAGCGCCGCAACCACACGGTGGCCGCCTGCGAACCGCAGCACCTGAGCTGGCAAGTCGGCACCGGCGTGCAGGCCCCGGTGCGCCGCATCCGCCTGACCGGCCACGAAGAGCACTGGTTCCACGAATCGCCGCTGGCCCCGGCACAGCGCTTGGCCGCGCTGCGCGACTTCGACGCCATCGTCATGCGCAAGGACCCGCCCTTCGACAGCGAGTTCTTCTACGCCACCCACCTGCTGGAGCAGGCCGAACGCGAAGGGGCCCGGGTCTTCAACAAGCCGCGCGCCCTGCGCGACCACCCGGAAAAACTGGCCATCCTCGAATTCCCTCAGTTCACCACGCCCACGCTGGTCACGCGCGACGCGCAGGCCGTGCGCGACTTCCACGCGCAGCACCGCGACATCATCCTGAAACCCCTGGACGGCATGGGCGGCATGGGCATCTTCCGCGTCAGGGACGACGGCATGAACCTGGGCAGCATCATCGAGACGCTGAACCGCGACGGCGCACAGTCCCTGATGGTGCAGAAGTTCCTGCCGGCCATCGCCCAGGGCGACAAGCGCATCCTAGTCATCGGCGGCCAGCCCGTGCCCTACGCGCTGGCGCGCATCCCGCAGGGTGGCGAAGTGCGGGGCAACCTGGCGGCCGGCGGCAAGGGCGTGGCACAGCCCCTGAGCGCCCGCGACCTGGAGATTGCCCAGGCCATCGGCCCGGTACTGGCCGCACGCGGCCTGCTGCTGGTGGGCCTGGACGTGATCGGCGACTGCCTGACCGAGATCAACGTCACCAGCCCGACCTGCTTCCAGGAAATCACGCACCAGACCGGCTTCGACGTGGCGGCCATGTTCATCGACGCGCTGGAAGCGGCGCTGACGGTGCGTTAAGCGGCGGCTACCCGGCAAGGGGCGCGCCGTCCACAAAGACCCTCAGTTCGCCCGGCGCAAACGCCGTCCACTGCTCATCGGTGGTCAGCGGGGCCGTCACCACCACGGCCACACGGTCGCCCGGCGCGGCGTGTTCGGCGAAATTCACGCTCAGGTCCTCATCACGCAGGGTGGCGCTGCCAAAGGGGTGCTGGCGCACCACGTGATAGAGGTTCGTGGAGGCATGGGCCCACAGGGCCTCGCCATTGCTCAGCAGGAAATTGAAGGTGCCGTGCTTCGATATCTGCGGCACCAGCTCGCGCAGAGTCAGCGTCAGCTCCGCAATGCTGGGCACGCTGGCGTGCGACTTGGCCAGCTCCTGCATGAGCCAGCAGAAGGCGCGCTCGCTGTCGGTGTTGCCCACCGGGCGGAAGCTGCCGTGCAGGCGCGGCGCATAGTCCTTGAGGTCGCCGTTGTGCGCGAACACCCAGTAACGGCCCCAGAGCTCGCGCACGAAGGGGTGGCAGTTCTCCAGCGTCACCTCGCCCTGCGTGGCCTTGCGGATGTGGGAGATGACGTTGCGGCTCTTGATCGGATACTGGCGGATCAGCTCGGCCACGGGCGACTCGGCGGCCGACTGGTGGTCGACAAAATGGCGCAGGCCCTTGTCCTCGAAGAAGGCGATGCCCCAGCCGTCGCCGTGGTGGTCGGTGCGTCCGCCGCGCTCGGCAAAACCGGCGAAGCTGAACAGTACATCGGTCGGCACATTGCAGTTCATGCCCAGCAGCTGGCACATGGTTTCAGGGCTCCCTGAGCTCGGGCTGCCCGCGCGGTGTGCTGCGCATGCGCCAGGCCGCCAGCATGGCCAGGGCGCAGACCCCGGCCAGCATCACGAAGGTCTCGTCGAAGGCGGCCAGCCGCGCGGGGCTGGTTTCGGGCCTGGTCAGGCTGTCGCCGTGCACGGCGATGCGCCACTCCAGCACGATGCCGCACAGGCTGACGCCGACGGCGCCGCCCAGCATGCGCAGGAAATTGATGGCGCTCGAAGCCTGCGAGATCAGCCGCGGCTCCAGGCCGGCCATGGCCCCGTTGTTCAGCGAGGGCAGGATGAAACCCAGACCGATGCGGCCCAGGATGGCCCAGGCCACCAGCAGCGCCAGCACGGTCTGGCGCGCCATGCCCGGCATCAGGGTCAGCATCAGCGCGAAGGAAACCGCCAGCAGGCCCAGGCCGATGCAGATCAGCACCCGGATGGGCCAGTGGTCCGAAAGACGCCCGGCCAGGGGAATGGTCACCGCCAGCACCAGGCCCGCCGGCAGCATGATGGTGCCCACGTGCGAGGCCGAGAGCTGCTGGGCCATCTGGATGTAGAGCGGCAGCAGGTAGGTGGAGCCGAACAGGGCCGTGCCGTAGATGAAGGCCACCAGGCTGCCCATGGCAAAGGAGCGGAAGGCAAACAGGTCCGGGTGCATGAGCGGCATGTCGCCACGGTGCGCCTGGTGCCGCTGCCAGAGGATGAAGACCACCGTGCAGGCCAGGGCCAGGCCTAGCAGGGCCCAGGCCTGCGGTCCGGCCGTGCCATGCAGCTCGACCATGCCGTTGAGCAGGCACAGGGTGCCCACCGTGGCCAGCAAGAGGCCCTGCCAGTCCAGCCGGTTGCCGTGGCGGTCCGGCGCGCCGCCACCGGGTGAGGTGGTGGGCACGTAACGGAAGGCCAGCCACAGCGAGGCCAGGCAGAAGGGCACGACCATGAAGAAGATGGAGCGCCAGCCGAACCAGTCCACCAGCAGGCCGCCGATGCTGGGGCCCAGGGCGGGGGCCAGCACCACGCCCATGCCGAAGATGCCGCCGGCACGGCCACGCTCGTGCGCGGCAAAGGCCCGCATGATGATGATGGCCGGGATGGGCTGCACCACGCCCGCGGCCAGGCCCTCCACCACACGCGCCACCAGCACCGCCTCGAAGCTGCCCGCCAGGCCGCCGCCCACGCCGCCGCCCAGCAGCATGAGCATGGCCACCACATAGGTGCGGCGGTAACCAAAACTTGCCAGCAGCCAGGGCGTGCACAGCATGGCCACGGTGGTCGCCACCATGAAGCTGGAAGTGGCCCATTGCGCACGTTCCTGGCCCAGGATGAACTGGTGGCTCATGTCCGGAATGGCCACATTGATGATGGTCGAGGACATGATGGAGGCCATGGTGCCCACCATCACGGCCAGCAGCAGCAGCCAGCGGTAGCCTTCGCCGTAGCGGGCCTGCATTTCGGGCAGGGTGGCGGGGTGTTTCATGCCGGGGACCTGGTGCCGGGGCCGGCCACCGAAACACGGGCCAGGGGCGACAGGCCGGCCAGGGCCGCCTGCAATTCGCGCTGCAGGCGCGCCAGCTCGTCCGGCGTGCGAGGCTGGGCCAGTTCGACCTCCACCTCCAGTCCGCCTTCCAGATAGTGCAGGCGCAGCGCGGCCGGTGTCTCGCGCAGCAGCTCCTGCACACGGGCCTGCACCTGGTCCCGCGGCGGCAACGCCAGCACCCGGGCCAGGTGGCGCACCGTGCCGGGGTCGATGTGCACCGTGCACTCGGCCACGCGGTGCGCAGACTTGACCTGCGCGGCGATCTGCTCGGCAATGTAGTGGCCCTCGGACACGGAGAGATGCGTACCCACCTCCACATGCATGTCGATCACGGCCCAGTCACCCATGCGCCGCGTGCGCAGGTTATGCACGTCCAGCACGCCATCGATGGCCTGCACCGTGCGGCGGATGCGCTCGATCTCGCCGGGGTCCAGGGCGTGGTCGGTCAGGCTGTGGAAGGCATCCACCGAGAAATCCCAGCCGGCCTTGACGAT
>JBEIPS010000008.1:0-60202 GCA_040376915.1 Hylemonella sp. | reverse complement strand
CGCCGCATCGGCGAAGACGGCCTGTTTGCCAAGAAGCGCAAGACCCTGATGTTCAACGGCTACGAGGCCCAGGTGGGGCAGTTGTATGCCGGCATGGATCTGAAGAAGTACTACTGATCGTCGGCACGTGGACTTGGCGCGTTTCAACCGTTGGCTGCTGGGCCGCTATGCCAAGCCGCTGCTGTTCGCGGCCTGCCTGTTGCCCCTGCTCTGGCTGGTCTATGGGGCGGTGAGTGATCAGCTGGGTGCCAATCCGGCCGAGGCGCTGATCCGGTCCACGGGGGACTGGACCCTGCGCATGCTCTGCCTGGTGCTGGCCGTCACGCCCCTGCGTGTTCTGCTGAGGCTGTCGGCCCTGGCCCGCTTGCGGCGCATGCTGGGGCTCTATGTCTATTTCTATGCCCTTCTGCACATGCTTTGTTATGCCTGGCTCGACATGGGTTTCGAGGTCCAGGATATTGCCAAGGACATCGCCAAGCGGCCCTTCATCCTGGTGGGGTTCACGGCCCTGGTGCTGCTGACGCCGCTGGCGGCGACCTCCTGGAACCGTGCCATCCGCGCCATGGGCGCCGCCCGCTGGCAGGCCCTGCACAGGCTGGTCTATGCCGTGGCCGTGCTGGCCATACTGCACTTCTTCTGGATGCGCGCCGGCAAGAACAATTTTGCCGAGGTACAGGTGTACGCCAGCGTGCTGGGCTTGTTGCTGGGTTGGCGCCTGTGGCGTGCCGCTTCAGCTCAGCACGGCCGGCCGGCTGTTGGTCGGGCGCGGATCGATCAAGGTCCGCGGTAGCTGGTACATGCGCTCATCGAAGAGGTCGATGCCGCAGGGCAGGTTTTCGATCCAGTCGAAGAAAGCCGGAATGGCCGGGCCGGCCAGCGGGGCACCGTGCTGCGGTACCAGCAGCGAGATGTCCAGCTTGCGCGCCATGGCAACCCACAGGCGCAGGATCTTGTTCGACACCATATAACGGCGGTGAAAGCCCTCCATGAGAGGGATGTGCGCCTTGAAGTCGGTCACGGGTTTTTGCGCCTGCTGGCCCGACATCATCGATACGCCCAGGTCCCCCGTGAACAGGATCCTGCTGATCGGGTCATAAAAATGGAAATTGCCTTCGGAGTGCATGAAGTGCGCCGGCAGCAGATGCAGCTCGCTCTTGCCCAGGGGCAGAATGCCACCGCCGTCCGAGACACCGATCACCCGCCCTTGCGTCTTGCCGACCTTGGTGAAATGCGGCACAAAGCGCTCCCAGATGCGTGAGATGACGAGCTGGGCCGGCGTCGAGGTCAGCCAGCGATCGAGCGAGGCAATGATGTCCGGATCGGCGTGTGAGGCGATCAGGTAGGACAGATGCTGCGGCGTGAAGAAGCGCGAACTCGTCAGCAGCAATTCATTGAACGCCAGATTGCCGCCCGGGTCGATGATGGCGCCGTGATCATGGTCGACGATCAGGAACTGGTTGGATTGGACTGTGTTGCCGTCTTCCTCCACCAGATCGGTGAACATCAGGCAGACATGGTTGGGATCCCGGTAGAGTTCGATCGACACGGCCGGCCTTTCTGTGTTGGTGACAGCTAGGCCGGACTATAGGAAATACCTGTCCTCCCGAATTTGATGTGAGTCAAGTTCCGGGGAGTTCGGCGGATTCAAAGCAGTTTTTCGTGCTGGAAGGTGTCGGCCGCGCTCTCGCGGCGGCGGATCAGATGGGCCTGACCACCGTCCACCAAGACCTCGGCCGCCCGGCCGCGTGTGTTGTAGTTGCTGGCCATGCTCATGCAATAGGCACCGGCTGACAGCACGGCCAGCTGATCACCCGTTTGCAGGTTGAGCGCGCGGTCGCGCCCCAGCCAGTCACCGCTTTCGCACACCGGGCCGACGATGTCCCAGGTGACGTTGGCACCTGGGCGTGGTGCCACCGGCACGATCTGGTGGTAGGCCTCGTACATGGCCGGGCGCGGCAGGTCGTTCATGGCGGCGTCGACGATGCAGAAATTCTTCTGCTCACCAGGTTTGAGGTAAAGCACCTCGGTCAGGCAGACACCGGCGTTGCCGACCAGGGAGCGTCCGGGTTCGATCATCAGCTGGCGTTGGCCATAACCACGGGCATCCAGCTTGGCGAGCAGCTTGGCCCACAGGGCATCGGCCGCTGGCGGTGTGTCGCCGTTGTAGTTGATGCCCAGCCCGCCACCGAAGTCGATGTGATGCAACGGGATGCCCACCGCTTCGATGGCAGCCACCAGATCGAGCACACGGTCCATGGCATCGAGGTAAGGGTCTTCCTGCGTGATCTGCGAGCCGATGTGGCAGTCTATGCCCACGACCTGCAGCCCGGGTAGCGTGGCAGCGCGCTGGTAGATGGCCAGCGCGCGTTCATGCGCAATGCCGAACTTGTTGCCCTTGAGCCCGGTGGAGATGTAAGGGTGTGTCTTGGGATCGACGTTGGGGTTGACGCGGATGCTGATGGGCGCGCGCTTGCCGCTGGCGAGCGCGACTTCGTTGAGCACATCGATTTCCGCTTCGCTCTCGACGTTGAAGCAGCCGATGCCAACGGCCAGCGCGTGCCGCATCTCGGCACGTGTCTTGCCCACGCCCGAGAAAATGACCTTGGCCGGGTCGCCGCCCGCTGCCAGGACGCGCTCGAGCTCGCCGCCCGAGACGATGTCGAAGCCGCAGCCGGCCCGCGCAAACACCTGCAGCACCGCCAGCGAGGAATTGGCTTTCATGGCGTAGCAGATCTGCGCCTTGCGGCCGGCAAAGCCGCGCTGGTAGGCGCCCAGGGCTGTCAGCATGGCGGCCTTGGAGTAGACGAACAGTGGCGTGCCGTGCTGGCGGGCCAGGTCGGCCAAGCGCACGTTCTCGACGAAGAGTTCATCGCCACGGTAGGCGATATGGGGCTGGCCCGGAAGTGTCTTGGCGGTCATGGAGCAGCAGGAGTGTTGGGGGAGGCAGGAGCGGGCGGTTTGCCCGGGGCCGACGTGGTGGGCGTGTCGCTGGTCTTCTTGTCGGGCATGGCGGGCCACATGGACTGGGGCAGGGTGGCGCGGTTGGCCGCAGCCGGCTCCTTGGGCAGGTAAAGATTGCCGGTCTGACCGCAGCCAGTCAAGGCCAGCAGCGTTCCGGCGGCAATGACAGCAGGCGCGGTATGGCTTAGGGCCCTGACTAGAATCCGAAGGGTTTGCAACATCACGGAATTGTAATGACCGACACCGAGTTCATGGACCGCGCCGAGAGCGTACTGCGCGCCATCGAGGGCTGCTGCGACCGCATCAACGATGAGAGCGACGCCGACATCGACAACCAGCGTGTTGGCGGCATGGTGACTCTGGTGTTTCGTGACCACAGCCAGATCGTGGTGAACCTGCAGAAGCCCTTGCATGAGATCTGGCTGGCGGCCCGTTCGGGCGGCTACCACTACAAGTTCGACGGCCACCAGTGGCTCGACACCAAGGGGCAGGGTGAGTTTTTCACCAGCCTGTCGCGTTATGCAAGCGAACAGGCGGGCGCTAAGCTGACGTTTGCTGCCTGATCAGCTCTTGAACAGATCGAGGATGCGCAGTTTTTCTTCCGCAGGCGGGTTGGGGGTCTGAGCGGGAGGCGCTGCTGCAGGGGGCGGCGGCAGGGGTGTGGTGGGAGGCGGGGGCGCCGGCAGGATGCCTCCGGGCGGGGACATGACGGCTGGGGTGTCGTCCAGGCCCAGGGACAGCACGCCGCCATCCTGGGCGTGTTCGGCATACATCCAGTCGATCCCGGCTTGCACCACGCCCTCCGGCGCCGCCAGCTCCAGGACCGGCACGTCGCGCAAGGCGTGTTCCATGTAGTTGATCCAGACCGGCAGGCTGAGGCCGCCGCCGGTTTCCCGGTCGCCCAGCTTGCGCGGGGTGTCATAGCCGATCCAGGTCACCGCGGTGAGCGTGGGATGGTAGCCGGCGAACCAGGCGTCCATGGAGTCATTCGTGGTGCCGGTCTTGCCGTAGATGTCGGGCCGTTTCAGCGTGGCCTGGGCCCGGCTTCCGGTACCGGTGCGCATGACCTCCTGCAACATGGTCGACATCACAAAGGCATTGCGTGTTTCTATCGCGCGCATGGATTCGTCGGGCACCACGGGCCTGGACTGGGCCAGCACCTTGCCCTTTTGCTCGGTGATCTTGCTGATCATCCAGGGGTTGATGCGGTAGCCGCCGTTGGCGAACACCGAATAGGCGGTGGCCATTTGCATGGGTGTGACCGAGCCGGCGCCCAGCGCCATGGTCAGGTAAGGGGGGTGTTTCTCGGCTTCGAAGCCGAACTGGGCGACCCAACCCTGGGCGTAGCGGGCGCCGATGGCGTCCAGGACACGGATCGAAACCATGTTTTTTGACTTTGCCAGGCCGCGTCGCAGGGGCATGGGGCCTTCGAAGGCGCCGTCGTAGTTCTTCGGCTCCCAGGGCTGGCCGCCGGTGAGTTCGGGTTCGAAGAACAGCGGGGCGTCGTTGACCACAGTGGCCGGGGTGAAGCCTTTTTCCAGCGCAGCCGAGTAGATGAAGGGCTTGAAGCTCGAGCCGGGCTGGCGCCAGGCCTGGGTGACGTGGTTGAACTTGTTCTTCTCGAAGTCGAAGCCGCCGACCAGGGCCTTGATGGAGCCGTTGCGCGGATCCAGGGAGACGAAGGCGCCCTCGACCTCCGGCAGCTGCAGGATCTCCCAGGTGTTCTTTGCCGTCTTCATGACCCGGATGATGGCGCCGCGACGGATCTTGAGCTTGGGGCCGGCCCGCGGTTGCAGGCCGGGCTGGGCGATGCGCAGCCCTTCACCGGTGATCTCGAGGATCTCTCCGCCGCGCCGCATGGCCATGACCTTGCGGGGGTTGGCTTCCAGCACCATGGCGGCCAGCAGGTCGCCGTTGTCGGGATGCTCGTCCAGGGCGTCGTCGACGGCATCCTCAAGCTCGGTGGCTTTCTCGGGCAGGGTGATGAATTTCTCGGGGCCTCGGTAAGCCTGGCGGCGCTCGAACTCCATGATGCCCTGGCGCAGGGCCTGGTAGGCGACCTCCTGATCGTTGGAGCGTATCGTGGTGTAGACATTGAGGCCGCGCGTATAGGTCTCCTCGCCATACTGGGCAAAGATCAGCTGGCGCACCATCTCAGACACGAATTCGGCGTGGCTGCGTGTCGGACCGTGGCCACCGCCAGCGCCGTTGCCTGCCGATTTGATCCGCAGTTCCTGCTTCCTGGCGGTTTCGGCCTCTTCGGCCGTGATGAAGCCGTTGTCCAGCATGCGGTCGATGATGTAGAGCTGTCGGCTGCGGGCCCGCTTGGGATTGCTGATGGGGTTGTAGGCGGAAGGTGCCTTGGGCAAGCCGGCCAGCATGGCGGCTTCTGCGACGGAGATGTCCTTGAGTGCCTTGCCAAAATAGGTTTCTGCCGCGGCGGCGAAACCGTAGGCACGGTTGCCCAGGTAGATCTGGTTCATGTAGATCTCGAGGATCTGGTCCTTCGTCAGCAGGTGTTCCAGCTTGAAGGTCAGCAGGATCTCGTAGATCTTGCGCGTGAAAGTCTTCTCGGACGACAGATAGACATTGCGTGCCACCTGCATCGTGATGGTGGAGGCGCCCTGGCTCTTGGCCCGGCCGACGTTGGCCAATCCGGCCCGGACCACGCCCACGTAATCTACGCCACCATGCTGGAAGAAGCGCGCATCCTCGATCGCCAGGACGGCATCGGTAAGGGCCTGGGGGATGGCCTTGATGGGGGTGAAGTTGCGGCGTTCTTCGCCGAATTCCCCGATCAGGTCTCCTTCGACCGAAAAGATGCGCAGGGGCAGCTTGGGGCGGTATTCCGACAGGTCGGAGATGTCCGGGAGATTCGGATAGGCCAGCGCCATGGCGATGGACAGGATGATCATGACCGAGGCCAGGCCTGCCAGCGCAACGCCACCGGTCCACAGGCCGATGCGCAGGAGCCGGCGCACGGCGGCAGAGCGGGGGAATTTCATGCCGCCTGGGCTGGGAGGGGAGTTGGACTCGGAGGGGGAATCAGGGGGCATAAAATCTTTGTAAGGTCGCGTCAGCATTATAAAAATCTGGGCCCGCTCCAAGCGGGCATATCTATTTTTATTGGCACGGCAACCATCTCCCTCAGATGTAAGGCCTGTTTCCCGGCCGTTGCAAACGCATACAAAGCGTCTGCTTTTGACAACGTTCAAAATGGCAAGAATGGGAAAAATCCTTTGCAGGACAAGGACCTAACTGCTAGCATTCAAGTGAATTCATAAGTTTGCCGGCCTGTCGCCGGTTTCTTTCAGGGGATGCTCTTGATCTCATTGGGATCCTTGTTCAGTCGCCAGCCTGAGCCCATGCTGGGTTTGGATGTCAGTTCTTCCAGCGTCAAGCTGGTCGAGTTGAGCCAGAACAAAGCTGGTCAGTATGTGCTCGATCGTTGCGCGATCGAGCCGCTTGAGCGTGGCTGGATCACGGACGGGAACATCGAGAAATTCGATGAAGTGGCCGAAGCCGTGCGCCGCCTGGTCAAAAAAAGCGGGACCAAGACCAAGAACGTGGCCATGGCCCTGCCGCCTTCGGCGGTCATCACCAAGAAGATCGTCTTGCCGGGTGGCATGAGCGAGGTGGAACTTGAGATGCAGGTGGAGGCCGAGGCCAACCAGTACATCCCCTTCCCCTTGGAGGAAGTGAGTCTGGACTTCTGCGTCATCGGTCCGAGTGCCAATGCCACGGGCGACATTGATGTGCTGATCGCTGCCTCGCGACGGGAAAAAGTCCAGGACATCCAGGGTCTGGCCGAGTCGGCAGGCCTCAAGCCCGTCATTGTCGATGTCGAGTCTTATGCGTCCCGCCTCGCAGCCAAGCGTCTGATTGCCAACCTGCCTGAGCAGGGCGTGGGCGCCATCGTGGCCTTGTTCGAAGTGGGGGCCTTGACCACCAGCATGCAGGTCATACGGGACGATGAGGTGCTGTATGAGCGTGATCAGGCCTTCGGTGGTGCCCAGCTGACCCAGTTGATCGTGCGGCAGTACGGCTTTTCACTGGAAGAGGCAGAGTCCAAGAAGCGCAGCGGTGAGCTGCCCGAGGACTACGAAAGCAGTGTCTTGCGGCCCTTCATCGAGAGCATGGTCCAGGAAATCGGGCGGGCTCTGCAATTCTTCTTCACCAGCACGCCGCACCACAAGGTGGACTACATCTTGCTGGCGGGGGGGGCGGCCGCTCTGTCCGGGCTGACCGATGCCGTGACCCAGCAACTGAGTTTCCCCTGCAGCCTGGTCAATCCATTTGAGGGCATGGAGATTGGTGACGGGGTACGCCTCAAGAAGATGACCCGTGAGGCGCCGTCCTATCTGACGTCCTGCGGTCTGGCGATGCGGAGGTTCCTGCAGTGATACTGATCAACCTGCTGCCTCACCGCGAGGCTGCGCGCAAAAAGCGACAGGATGTCTTCAACGTTTCGTTGGGAGCGTCGGCTCTGACTGGCGGCCTGCTCGCGGGCATCATCTTCTTGTGGCTTCAGGGCCAGATCTCTTCGCAGGACGGGCTCAATACCCTCCTCGGCCAGGAAATCAGGAAGCTGGACGACCAGATCAAGGATATTGCTGCCCTTGAGGCGGAGATTGCCGCCCTGCGGGCTCGCCAGCAGGCGGTGGAAAACCTGCAGGCCGATCGCAATATGCCCGTGCAACTGCTAACCGAGTTGACGCGCCAGTTCCCCGAAGGCGTTTACATCACCAGCATGCGTCAGGACAACCAGTTGATCACACTGCAGGGAACCGCACAGTCCAACGAGCGGGTCTCGGAGTTGCTGCGCAACCTGGCCTACCATTCCCCCTGGTTTTCGAAGCCGGAGTTGGTAGAGATCGTTGCAGCCAATGTAGCCTTGGGCAAAGACCAGCGGCGAGTGGCCAATTTCACCATGCGCGTGCGCATGCTGCGTGCAAGTGAGGTGCAGAAACCGGTACCTGCGGCATCGGCGCCGCAGGCTGACTCAACGGCCCCCACGACGGCAGCGGCTCCTCAGCCGGCCAAGCCCTAAGGGGAATCTGATATGGCAAGCACACCATCCCCAAGCCTGAAGTTCGCGCAGCTCAAGGAAACGCTGCAGTCCCAGTTCAGCAATCTGGACCCGCGCAATCCGGTCGTCTGGCCGGCGCTGCCGCGGTACGGTCTGTTTCTGGCCATCGCCGTGGCGGTTGTCGTGGTGCTCTGGTTTGTCTGGCTCAGTGGTGAGGACGATATCCTGACCCAGGCGCGCGAAAAAGAAGTGAAGTTGCGCGATGAATACAAGACCAAACTGGCCAAGGCCATCAACCTGGATGCCTTGCGCAAGCAGCGTGAGCAGGTGTTGCAGTATGTGACCCAGTTGGAAAAGCAATTGCCCAGCAAGGCGGAAATGGATGCCTTGCTGTCGGATATCAACCAGGCGGGCCTGGGGCGTAGCCTGCAGTTTGACCTCTTCAGACCTGGCGCGGTGGTGGTGCGTGACTATTACGCAGAGTTGCCGATCGCCATCAAGGTGACTGGTCGTTTTCACGACATGGGTTCGTTCACCTCCGATATCGCGCACCTTTCACGTATCGTGACGCTGAACAATCTGACGGTAGTGCCGGGATCAGGAACCAGCACGACACTGGTCATGGATGCGACAGCCAAGACCTTCCGCTATCTCGACAAGGATGAAATCGCCGCGCAGCGCAAGCCCGCAGGGGGCAAGAAATGAGGCTGATCCGATCCTTGCCCTTGTTTTTGGCAACCCTGGTGCTGGCCGGTTGCGGCGCTTCCAGTGAAGACGAACTGCGTGCCTGGATGATGGAGCAGCGCAACCAGATGCGCCCGCGCGTACCGCCGATTTCGGAACCCAAGCCTTACAAGCCCGAGAATTACGTGGATGCGGCAGCCGTTGATCCGTTCAGCAAGGAAAAATTGACCTCAGCCCTCAAGCGCGATGTGGTCCAGCCGGCGACGATCACCAGCGCCCTGATTGCACCGGAGCTGGCTCGCCGCAAGGAGGCGCTGGAGAGCTTTCCTTTGGACACCATGGCCATGGTGGGCAGCCTGATCCAGGAGAGTCAACCGGCCGCACTGATCCGTGTCGATCGGCTGCTTTATCAGGTTCGACTGGGTAGCTATCTGGGCATGAACTATGGGCGCGTGACCAAAATCACGGAGACCGAAGTCATCTTGCGCGAAATTGTGCAGGATGCCGTGGGCGAGTGGATCGAGCGTCCCGCCACACTGCAGTTGCAGGAGAAAGTCAAATGAAAAATCAGAGTATGTGGGCGCGCTGGGTCGGTGCGGTGGTCGTGGCGACGTTGAGTGTTTCGGTGCTGGCGCAGACAGCCAGCACGGAAGTTCCGGCGGCGTCGGCGGCTCCTGCCCAACCCATCATTGAAGCCGTCACCGGCTCCTTGCAGAGTGGGGCGGAGGTGGTCAAGATCGACCTGTCCCAGCCCTTGACCGCGGTCCCCAATGGATTTTCCATCAAGTCGCCCGCCAAGATTGCGCTGGATTTCCCCGGCGTGGGCAATGCCATGGGGCGCTCCACTGTGGAAGTTAACCAGGGCAATCTGCGTTCGGTCAATCTCATTCCCGCAGGGGACCGTACTCGCGTGGTGCTGAATCTGAAGCAGGCGACCAATTACAAGGCCGAACTGCAAGGTAAATCCCTGTTGATCACCCTGGATGCGGTTGCTGCTACCACGGCGCCCGCCAGCCCGGCGCCTACTTTCGCGGAGGCTAAAAGCCGGGAAACCCTGCCGATCAAGGATCTTGATTTCCGCCGCGGGGTGAGCGGATCGGGCCGTGTGGTCGTGGCCCTGCCGAACAGCCAGGTGGGAGTGGACATCCGGCAGAGCGGGCAGACGCTGGTGGTGGAGTTCATGAAGTCCAGCCTGCCTGAAGGTCTTCGCCGCAAGCTCGACGTGACGGATTTCGGAACGCCAGTGCAAACCGTGACGGCTTTCCAGGTCGGGGACCGGGTGCGCATGGTGATCGAGCCCAAGGGAGCCTGGGAGCATTCTGCCTACCAGAGCGACGATCAGTTCGTGGTGGAGGTCAAGCCTCAGCGCGTTGACCCGACCAAACTGACGCAGGGCCCAGGTTACAACGGCCAGAAATTGTCCTTGAATTTCCAGAATATCGAGATCCGTGCCTTGCTGCAGGTGATCGCCGATTTCACCAACTTCAATGTGGTGACGTCGGACTCGGTGAGCGGTACCGTGACTCTGCGTTTGCAGGACGTACCCTGGGACCAGGCTTTGGACATCATCTTGCAGTCCAAGGGGCTGGGATTGCGCAAGAACGGCAATGTGCTGTGGATTGCGCCGAAAGATGAAATCATTGCCAAGGAAAAGCTGGAGCGTGAAGCCAACGCCGCGCTCGAGACGCTGGAGCCTGTGCGCACGCAGTCGTTCCAGCTCAACTACGCCAAGGCGGTGGACGTGGCCAGGCAGCTCATGGGTGGGGCGACGGCGGGTGCTCCCGCGCCCGCCGCAGGGGCGACAGCCAGTAGCCGTATCCTGAGTCTCAGAGGCAGTGCCATTGCCGAGCCACGGACCAATCAGTTGTTCGTGACCGATATCGGCAGCAAGCTGGAGCAGGTGCAGGACCTTATTTCGAAGCTTGATATCCCCGTGCGTCAGGTGCTGATTGAAGCGCGCATCGTAGAGGCTTCGGATACTTTTGGTAAATCATTGGGTGTTCGACTTGGTGGCGGCATGAACCGCGCGGCAGACTCGAGCGGGTCTGGCGTCCAATTCGGACCAAGCTACAGCGCGACCACGGCTGGGACGACGTCTGGAACTTTTGTGAACCTGCCAGCAGGGGGTCAGGGTGGTTTCAATGCGGCCTCGTTTGCGGTTTCGATTTTCGGTGAAAACGCTGCGCGCTTCCTGAACCTGGAAATCTCTGCATTGGAAGCCGATGGCAAGGGCAAGGTGGTTTCCAGCCCGCGTGTCGTGACGGCAGACAAGGTCAAGGCGGTGATCGAGCAGGGCACGGAACTGCCTTACCAGGTGGCTTCGGCCAGTGGCGCAACTTCCATCGCCTTCCGCAAGGCCAACCTGATGCTGGAAGTGACGCCGCAGATCACGCCGGAAGGCAATGTGATCCTGGAACTGGATATCAACAAGGACACCGTGGGGCAGTCTACGCCGGCGGGTTTTGCCATCGATACCAAGCATGTGAAGACCCAGGTTCTGGTCGAAAATGGTGGTACGGTCGTGATCGGCGGTATCTTTACCCAGACCGAAACGGAAGACACAACCAAGGTGCCTTTCCTCGGCGATCTGCCCGGGCTCGGCGTCCTGTTCCGCAACAATGTCAAGCGCTCCGAAAAGCGGGAGATGCTGGTCTTCATCACACCCAAGGCCTTGACGGATCGCAGCTCCCTGCGCTGACAGGCGGGGTCAGGACGGTCTCTTGTCTATCAGTCTGATCGGCTTGCCCGGCTCGGGCAAGTCCACCGTCGGGCGCCAGTTGGCCCGGCGTCTGCAATTGCCTTTCACGGATGTCGACCAGGTGATCGAGCAGCGGATCGGTTGCCCGATCAGGGAGTTCTTCGAGCGTGAAGGGGAGGAACGCTTCCGTGACATCGAAGAGCAGGTCTTGAGCGAGCTTACCCCGCAGTCTGGCGTGCTGTCGACGGGTGGCGGGGCCGTATTACGCAAAAGCAACCGTGAGTGTCTGCATGCCCGGGGTCAGGTGGTGTACCTCAAATCCACGCCTGAAGAGCTGTTCAGGCGCCTGCGCCACGACACCCAGCGGCCGCTTCTGCAGGTCAGCGATCCCATGCAGCGACTGCGCGACCTGTATGCCGCGCGCGATCCGCTCTACCGGGAGACCGCGCATTTTGTGATCGATACTGGTCGTCCCTCTGTCGCGACCCTGGTCAACATGATCGTCATGCAACTGGAACTGGCGGGCGTTGTAGCGCAGCGCTGACGGCCATCGCCTCGGGGAGGGCACTGGCCTCCAGGCTGTGTTCTAAACTCGGGGCATGTCAACCAGTACCGATTTCGCCAGTCCGGCACCGACGCAAGTGCGTATCGACCTTGCCGAGCGCAGCTATTCCATCCTCATAGGCAGTGGATTGCTCTCTCGGGCAGGCAGTTATGCCGGCTTGCCACGCGCAGCGCAGGCTTTGATTGTCAGCAACACCACGGTGGCGCCGCTCTATGTGGAGACACTGAAGCATGCCCTTCAGGCGCATTACGGGCAGATCCACGTGGTCGAGCTGCCCGACGGTGAGTCGCACAAAAATTGGTTGACGCTGAATCTGATTTTTGACGCCTTGCTGGCGCAGGCCTGTGACCGCAAGACTGTCCTGTACGCGCTGGGCGGTGGTGTGGTGGGTGATATGGCCGGGTTTGCCGCCGCCAGCTACATGCGGGGCGTACCCTTCGTCCAGGTGCCAACCACCTTGCTGGCGCAGGTGGATTCCTCGGTCGGCGGCAAAACGGCGATCAATCACCCCCAGGGCAAGAACATGATCGGCGCCTTCTACCAGCCGCAGCGCGTGATCTGCGATCTGGACACGCTCAAGACCCTGCCAGAGCGAGAACTCAGCGCCGGTCTGGCCGAGGTCATCAAATACGGACCCATTGCTGACATGGACCTGCTGGCCTGGCTGGAGCAGAACATGGAAGCGTTGCGAGCGCGGAGCCCGTCGGCCCTGGCGCATGCAGTTCAGCGCAGTTGTGAAATCAAGGCCTGGGTGGTGGGTCAGGACGAGCGTGAAGCGGGTCTGCGTGCCATCCTGAACTTCGGCCATACCTTTGGACATGCCATCGAGGCGGGCCTGGGTTATGGCGCCTGGTTGCACGGCGAGGCGGTGGGTTGCGGCATGGTGATGGCGGCCACATTGTCGGAGCGACTCGGTCTGGTCGACCGCGCCTTTGTTTCGCGTCTCCGGCAGCTCATCGCCCGGGCTGGTTTGCCCGTGGAAGGTCCGGTGCTGGATGCGCGCGACAATGCCGGACGCTATCTGGAACTGATGCGTGTAGACAAGAAGGCCGAGTCGGGTGAAATCCGTTTTGTCGTGATCGAAGCCGCAGGCCGTGCCGGTGTGCGCGGGGCACCCGATGCGTTGGTGCGTGAGGTTATCGATGCTTGCTGTCTACGCCAGTGATCCGGTCCGCACGCGCGGGCGCAAGTATCCCGAGGAGGCTGCACCCACGCGTACCGAGTACCAGCGCGACCGCGACCGTATCGTCCACTCGACTGCGTTTCGCCGCCTCGTCTACAAGACGCAGGTTTTCCTGAACCATGAAGGTGATCTTTTCCGTACCCGGATGACGCATTCCCTGGAGGTGGCGCAGTTGGGGCGATCCATTGCGCGTTCCCTGGGGCTGAACGAAGATCTCGTAGAAGCGATCGCCCTGGCCCATGACCTCGGGCACACACCCTATGGCCATGTCGGGCAGGACGCCTTGAATGAATGCATGGCCGGCCATGGTGGCTTCGAGCACAACCTGCAGAGCCTGCGTGTGGTCGATCAGCTGGAAGAACGCTATCCTGCGTTCGATGGACTCAACCTCACCTTCGAAACCCGCGAAGGCATACTCAAACACTGTTCTCGTGCGAATGCCGAGCAGATCGAGGCGATGGAACCGGGGGGCGTGGGTGCGCGCTTTCTGATGCGAACCCAGCCCAGCCTGGAAGCCCAGCTGTGCAATCTGGCCGATGAAATCGCCTACAACGCCCACGACATCGACGACGGTGTGCGTTCAGGCCTGATCACCCTGGATCAGCTCAAGGATGTGCCTTTGTTTGAAGACCATCGCCAGCAGGCTGTGCGTGAACATCCCGGCCTGGAGCGGGCCGGTGCGGGCCGGCGCCTGCTTTACGAGACCATACGCCGCATGCTGAGTGCGCAGGTCTATGACGTGATCGAGGCGACGCGTTCCGAATTGCTTCGTGCCCATCCAGGGAGCGCAGATGCGGTCCGGCAACTGCCCATGCTGATGAGTTTCAGTGCCACCATGCGTGAACGTTCTGTGTTGCTGAAGAAATTTCTTTTTCAAAACCTGTACCGCCATCCGCAGGTGATGCAAACCACAGGGCTGGCGCGACAGGTCATTCAGGAGCTGTTTGAGTGCTACCGCCAGGCGCCGCAGGAAATGCAGGCGGGCCATGCGGCGCGTGCCCAGGCAGCACAGGAAAAGCCGGATGCGAGCCACGCCATGCTGCGGGTTGTCGCAGATTACATCGCCGGCATGACCGACCGCTTTGCCAGCAAGGAGCATGAGCGATTGACCGGCAAGAAGCTGTGGGCATGAAGCGCCAGCTGGTATCTCCGGTCCTGGTCGTGATTGCCGCTGGCGTCGCCGCGGCATTGCACGTCGGCAAACTCTCGCCGGCGCTTCCCGCTCTAGGCGAAGCCTTGGGTGTGACATTGGTACAGGCGGGTTTTCTGCTGTCCCTGGTGCAACTGGCCGGGATGACCCTGGGGTTGGCAGTCGGACTCACGGCCGACGGCATGGGGCTCAGGCGCAGCATGCTCGGTGGCCTGCTCCTGCTCTCGGCAGCGTCGCTGCTGGGCGGTTGGGCGCATGATGTCCAGACCTTGCTGGTCCTGCGCGCGGTGGAGGGCTTGGGGTTTCTGCTGGTTTCCATGCCCGCTCCCAGCCTCATCCGCCATCTGGTGAGACCCGAGCGCATGAGCGCCATGCTGGGGCTCTGGGGGGCTTATATGCCCCTGGGAACCGCCAGTGCCCTTTTGTGCGGTCCCTTGCTCATCACCCTGTACGGTTGGGAATGCTGGTGGTGGGTGCTCGCCGCACTGACGCTGGCTATTGCAGCCTGGGTTTGGCAGGTTGTACCTCCGGACGCTCCGCGCGCGTCCGAGGCAAAGGGAGGGCAGCCCTGGCAAGGCTGGACTCATCGCCTGCGGCTCACGCTGGGAGCGCCAGGGCCCTGGCTGGTAGCGCTGAGCTTTGCCGTGTACTCGGGCCAATGGCTGTCGGTGATCGGCTTTCTGCCCACCATCTATGCGCAGGCCGGCGTGGCTGGCGGCATCAGCGCCGTGCTGACTGCCTTGGTGGCGGCAGTCAATATGGTGGGCAATATTGCCTCGGGCCGTTTGCTGGGGCTCGGTGTGCGGCCGCAGGTCTTGTTGTACGTGGGCTTTGGTGTGATGGGGGTGGGCACCCTGCTGGCTTTTGTGGCCTATCCCCTGTCGCCGGATGGACCGGGCTTGCCGCCCGTGCTCCGCTTCGTCGCCGTCCTGCTGTTCTCCATGGTGGGCGGCATGATTCCCGGCACACTGTTTTCGCTGGCCGTGCGGCTGGCGCCGGGTGAAGGTACGGTATCGACGACGGTCGGCTGGATGCAGCAATGGTCCTCCTTGGGCCAGTTTGCCGGGCCGCCTCTGGTGGCCTGGGTGGCCAGCAACGTTGGAGGTTGGCACCTTACCTGGACAGTGACCGGGACTTTCGCCCTCATCGGGCTGGTGTTGGCCAGGCAACTTGGACGCAGGAGCCAGGCATGAGTGAGCCCCATGTGGAAGACGTGCCGCCGGAGGTGCGCGAGGTGGTCCTGAGCGACATGCAGCATTGGCTGGAACGGGCCGTGATCGGGCTCAACCTCTGTCCCTTTGCCAAAAGTGTGCACATCAAGGGCCAGATCCACTGGCGTGTGAGTGCTGCATGTGACGACGAGGCTGTGCGCTGCGAACTGGCGCGCGAGCTGCGATCACTGCAAGAGAGCGATCCTGAGCAGCACGACACCACCTTGCTGGTGCTGCCGCTGCATTTCCGGGACTTCCTTGATTTCAATGCCTTCCTGGCGCAAGCGGATGGGATACTGGCCGAGCTGGGGCTGTTGGGCGAACTGCAGCTTGCCAGCTTCCATCCCCAGTACCAGTTTGCCGGCACCGACGCCGACGACATCACCAATTTCACCAACCGGGCGCCTTATCCGACCCTGCATCTTTTGCGTGAAGCCAGCATCGATCGCGCCGTCGAGGCTTTCCCGCAGGCCGAGGCCATTTTTGAGAGAAACATGCGGGTGCTGGAGCAGATGGGGCATGCGGGTTGGGATGCCTTGGAGATTAGCCGCCGTGTTGAAGGCGACCGGCACGACGATGCCAGCGGAGATAAAACATGAAACACGCAGAGCGCAAGCCGGACCATGCGCCGGCATCGCCCCTTGCGCCCGAGATTCGTCCCGGGCAATCGATCGAGCTGCTCAAGGAATTGCACATACTCACGCGGGAGGGCAAGCTCAACCAGGACTCGCGTCGCAAACTCAAGCAGGTCTACCACCTCTTCCGGTTCATCGAGGAATTGCTGCAGGACTTACAGGCGCAGCGCGCGGATACCGCATCGTCCCCATCTGGCATCACGCTGGCCGACCACGGTGCCGGCAAGTCCTACCTGGGTTTCATCATCTACGACCTGTTTTTCAAGCAGCACCCTAGCGGTCATGTTTTCGGTATAGAGACCCGGCCGGATCTGGTGCAGAAGTCCCGTGAACTCGCGCAGAGGCTGGACTTTGCGCGCATGTCCTTTCTTAATCTCAGCGTCGCCGAGTCCATGCAGGCCAGCGAACTGCCCGCACGCATCGACATCGTGACGGCCCTGCACGCCTGTGACACGGCGACCGACGACGCCATGGCCTTCGGTCTGCAGAAACAGGCCCGCTACATGGTGCTGGTGCCCTGCTGCCAGGCCGAAGTGGCGCGGGCCTTGAACTCGGGCAAGGCCCTGTCGCTGTCGCGCACCCCCCTGGCCGAGTTGTGGCGTCATCCCCTGCACACCCGTGAACTGGGCAGCCAGATCACCAACGTCTTGCGCTGTCTTTACCTGGAAGCCATGGGCTATCAGGTGACGGTGACGGAACTCGTGGGCTGGGAACACAGTCTCAAGAACGAGCTGATCATTGCGCGCCATACAGGGCAGCGCAAGCGTGCTGCGGCCCAGCGCCTGCAGGCGATTCTGGAAGAGTTTGGTCTGACGGCGCTGCTGCAAAGCCGCTTTCGTTTGCCTGAGGGTCAACCGCCGGTGCCGGCTGACGTTGCTTGAAGGTACAGCCGGGCCCATGCTGGCATGAGATATTTTTTGAGGATGGAATCATGAAGAAAATTTGGCTTTGGGGTCTGGTGCTGGTACTCACTGGCTGCGCCAGCAGCAGCCCGGATGTGATCCAGCGGGGCGACGCCCAGCGTCTGTCCACCGTGGTGGACGCGGTGGTACTGTCGGTGCGCCCGGTCACCGTCGAGGGCAGCCAATCGGGCGTGGGTGCTGCGGCCGGTGGGGTTGTTGGGGGCATTGCCGGATATGGTTCCGGCAACGGGCAGCCTCAGGCCCAGGTCATCGGCATCCTTGGTGCGGCCGCCGGCGCCGTGGCGGGTAACGTCATTGAGCGGGCGGGCACACGTGAAGAGGCCTATGAAATCCTCGTTCAGCTCAAGAACGGGGAGCGTCGGGCGCTGGTGCAAGGCAAGGGGGAAGAAATGTTCCAGCCTGGGGACGCCGTGATCCTGATCACCAGCAGCGGCAAGGTACGCGTGGCCAAGGCCCCCAAGCAGTAATCGGGGTCAGATTCAATCTATGATGATGCGGACCACCGTTCCGCACCATCATGGCCCGTCTTCCCCGACTCAGCATTCCTGGCTATCCGCACCACGTCATCCAGCGCGGCAATAACCGCCAGGTGATTTTCCTGAAGGATGCCGATCGCCTGCGCATGCTGGAACTGCTGGAGGATCACGCAGGCCAGCATGAGGTGGCCGTCCATGCCTACGTGCTCATGGACAACCATTTCCATCTGCTCCTGACGCCAAAGACCGGTGTGGGCCTGTCGCGGCTGATGCAGGCTGTCGGGCGCCGGTACGTGCGCTATTTCAACGATGTGCATGGACGCAGCGGTACCCTGTGGGAGGGGCGTTACAGGTCGACCCTGATCGAGCCCGACAGCTATCTGCTGGCCTGCATGGCCTATATCGACCTGAATCCCGTCCGCGCCGGCCTAGTGGCGCAGGCGCGGGACTTTCCCTGGTCCAGCCACGCACACTACGCGGGTTTGCGGGTGGATCGCCTGGTCAGCCCCCATCCCCTGTACTGGGAACTCGGCAACACGCCTTTTGCCCGTGAGGCGGCCTATGCGCGACTGGTGCAAGAAGGGCTCTCCTTGCCGCAGCAACAGGCTTTGACGGAGTCGGCCTTGCGAGGCTGGGCGCTGGGCGGCCCGGATTTCCTGGCCACGCTGCAGAAGAAGACCGAGCGCCGGCTCAGCAAGGCGAGCCCGGGGCGCCCTGTCACGGCCAAGACCAGCCCTGGCTGACTGCAATGAGGCGGGCGTGAGGGAAATTTATCTTGATTAATATGTCCCTAATTATTTGTTGAACAAAAAAATCAACAAATAATAAGAATCCGACCCCTATTATTTTTCTTGGAAATATTGTTGCGCTGCACTATGCTCATGACCCCTGCGAAATATTTAGGAGTGCGCCATGACCACGGCTGCCGAGATTAAGCATCTCCAAGAAAACGGTTTGTATTCGAGCACCAACGAACATGACGCCTGCGGCGTGGGTTTCGTGGCGCATATCAAGGGCCACAAGAGCCATGACATCGTCCAGGGCGCACTCAAGATCCTCGAAAACCTGGACCATCGCGGCGCAGTGGGCGCCGACAAACTCATGGGCGACGGTGCCGGCATCCTGATTCAGCTGCCTGATGCCCTGTACCGTGAGGAAATGGTCAAGCAGGGTGTGACGCTGCCGCCCCCCGGTGAATATGGCGTGGGCATGATCTTCCTGCCCAAGGAACATGCTTCCCGCCTGGCCTGCGAGCAGGAGATGGAACGTGCCATCAAGGCCGAAGGCCAGGTGCTGCTGGGCTGGCGTGACGTGCCTGTGAACCGCGAGATGCCCATGTCGCCCACCGTGCGCGAGAAGGAGCCCATCCTGCGCCAGGTCTTCATCGGTCGCGGCAGCAACGTCATCGTGCAGGACGCACTGGAGCGCAAGCTCTTCGTGATCCGCAAGACCGCCAGCGCCGCCATCCAGAACCTGCAGCTCAAGCACAGCAAGGAATACTACGTGCCGAGCATGTCCAGCCGCACGGTGGTCTACAAAGGCCTGCTGCTGGCCGATCAGGTGGGTACCTACTATCTGGACCTGCAGGACAAGCGTTGTGTCTCGGCCCTGGGTCTGGTGCACCAGCGCTTCTCCACCAACACCTTCCCGGAGTGGCCGCTGGCCCACCCCTATCGTTATGTCGCGCACAACGGTGAAATCAACACCGTCAAGGGCAACTACAACTGGATGAAGGCGCGCGAGGGCGTGATGTCCTCGCCGGTGCTGGGCGAAGACCTGCAGAAGCTGTACCCGATCAGCTTCGCCGGCCAGTCCGACACCGCCACCTTCGACAACTGCCTGGAACTGCTGACCATGGCCGGCTACCCGATCAGCCAGGCCGTGATGATGATGATCCCCGAGCCCTGGGAGCAGCACACCACCATGGACGAGCGCCGCAAGGCCTTTTATGAATACCACGCCGCGATGCTGGAGCCCTGGGACGGTCCGGCGTCCATCGTGTTCACCGACGGTCGCCAGATCGGCGCCACGCTGGACCGCAACGGCCTGCGTCCCTCGCGCTACTGCATTACCGATGACGACCTGGTCATCATGGGTTCCGAGTCCGGCGTGCTGCCGGTGCCCGAGAACAAGATCGTGCGCAAATGGCGTCTGCAGCCCGGCAAGATGTTTCTGATCGACCTGGAACAGGGCCGCATGATCGACGACGAGGAGCTCAAGTCCAACCTGGCCAACAGCAAGCCCTACAAGCAGTGGATCGAGAACCTGCGCATCCGTCTGGACGATGTGGTTCAGCCGGTGGCCGGCGTGGGTGAGAGCACGGTGAAGGGCGCGGTTGCAGAGTCGGCCGGCCTGGGCCTGGAGCATGTGGCGCCGACCCTGCTGGATCGCCAGCAGGCGTTCGGCATGACCCAGGAAGACATCAAGTTCCTGATGGCGCCCATGGCCGTGAACGGCGAAGAAGGCATCGGCTCCATGGGCAACGACAGCCCGCTGGCCGTGCTGTCCGACAAGAACAAGCCGCTGTACAACTACTTCAAGCAGCTGTTTGCCCAGGTGACCAACCCGCCGATCGACCCGATCCGCGAGGCCATCGTCATGTCCCTGGTGTCCTTCATCGGCCCCAAGCCGAACCTGCTGGACATCAATCAGATCAACCCGCCCATGCGCCTCGAGGTGAGCCAGCCCATACTGGACTTCACCGACATGGCCAAGCTGCGCAATATCGAAACCACGACGCAGGGCAAGTTCCGCAGCTACACGTTGGACATCACCTACCCGCTGGTCTGGGGCCGCGAAGGTGTGGAAGCCAAGCTGGCATCGTTGTGCGCCGAAGCCGTGGATGCCATCAAGGGCGGCCGCAACATCCTGATCATCAGCGACAGCGCCGTCAGCGCCGCGCAGGTGGCCATCCCCGCACTGCTGGCCCTGTCCGCCATCCACCAGCATCTGGTGCGTGAGGGCCTGCGCACGTCCGCCGGCCTGGTGGTCGAAACCGGTACGGCGCGCGAGGTGCACCACTTCGCCGTGCTCGCGGGGTATGGCGCCGAGGCCGTGCACCCCTACCTGGCGATGGAGACCCTGGTCGCCATGCACAAGGACCTGCCGGGTGATCTGAGCGCCGACAAGGCCATCTACAACTATGTCAAGGCGATCGGCAAGGGCCTGTCCAAGATCATGTCCAAGATGGGCGTGTCGACCTATATGAGCTACTGCGGCGCCCAGCTGTTCGAAGCCATCGGCGTCAACAACGAGACCATCGAAAAATACTTCACGGGCACGCCCAGCCGCGTGGGGGGCATCGGTGTCTTCGAAATGGCCGAAGAAGCCCTGCGCATGCACAGGGCCGCCTATGGCAAGGACCCGGTGCTGGCCACGATGCTGGACGCTGGTGGCGAGTACGCGTGGCGCACCCGCGGTGAAGAGCACATGTGGACACCGGATGCCATCGCCAAGCTGCAGCACAGCACGCGCGCCAACAACTTCAGCACCTACAAGGAATACGCGCAGATCATCAACGATCAGAGCAAGCGTCACATGACGCTGCGCGGCCTGTTTGAATTCAAGATCGATCCGGCCAAGGCAATTCCGGTCGAGGAAGTCGAGTCGGCTGCCGAGATCGTCAAGCGTTTCGCTACAGGCGCCATGTCGCTGGGCTCCATCTCCACCGAGGCCCACGCCACGCTGGCCGTGGCCATGAACCGCATCGGCGGCAAGAGCAACACCGGTGAAGGTGGCGAGGACCCGGCGCGTTATCGTCAGGAACTCAAGGGCATTCCGATCAAGAAGGGCGAAACGCTCAAGAGCGTCATCGGCGAGAGCCAGGTGGAAGTCGACCTGCCGCTGCAGGACGGCGACTCGCTGCGCTCCAAGATCAAGCAGGTGGCGTCAGGCCGCTTCGGCGTCACGGCCGAGTACCTGTCCAGCTCGGACCAGATCCAGATCAAGATGGCCCAGGGCGCCAAGCCCGGCGAAGGCGGCCAGCTGCCTGGCGGCAAGGTGTCCGACTACATCGGCAAGCTGCGTTACTCGGTGCCGGGCGTGGGCCTGATCTCGCCGCCGCCGCACCACGACATCTATTCGATCGAGGATCTGGCCCAGCTGATCCATGACCTGAAGAACGTGGCGCCGCACGCCAGTGTCAGTGTCAAGCTGGTGTCCGAGATCGGTGTGGGTACCATTGCCGCGGGCGTGGCCAAGTGCAAGAGCGACCACGTGGTGATCGCCGGCCATGACGGTGGCACCGGCGCCTCGCCCTGGTCCTCCATCAAGCATGCCGGCAGTCCCTGGGAAATCGGCCTGGCCGAAACCCAGCAGACCCTGGTGCTCAACCGCCTGCGCGGTCGTATCCGCGTGCAGGCCGACGGCCAGATGAAGACCGGCCGCGACGTCGCCATCGGCGCCCTGCGGGGTGCCGACGAGTTCGGCTTCGCCACCGCGCCGCTGGTGGTCGAGGGCTGCATCATGATGCGCAAGTGCCACCTGAACACCTGCCCGGTGGGCGTGGCCACGCAAGACCCGGTGCTGCGCAAGAAGTTCTCGGGCAAGCCCGAGCATGTGGTGAACTTCTTCTTCTTCATCGCCGAGGAAGTGCGCCAGATCATGGCCCAACTGGGCATCCGCAAGTTCGACGACATGATCGGCCGCGCCGACCTGCTCGATGTGCGCAAGGGCCTGGAACACTGGAAGGCGCGTGGCCTGGACTTCAGCCGCCTGTTTGCCATGCCTATCGTGCCGGCCGGTGTCCCCCGTTTCCACGTGGCCGAGCAGGAGCATGGCCTGGAGAAGAGCCTGGACCGCGTGCTGATCGAAAAATCCAGGGCTGCCATCGACAAGGGCGAGAAGGTCCAGTTCATGGAAGTCGTGCGCAACGTCAATCGCTCGGTGGGCGCCATGCTCTCCGGCGCTCTGACCAAGGTGCACCCGGAAGGTCTGAACGATGACACCCTGCGCATCCAGCTCGAAGGCACGGGCGGCCAGTCCTTTGGCGCCTTCCTGGCGCGCGGCATCACCCTGTACCTGATCGGTGACGCCAACGATTACACAGGCAAGGGCCTGTCGGGCGGCCGCATCGTGGTGCGTCCGAGCATTGATTTCCGTGGTGAGGCCACGCGCAACATCATCGTCGGCAACACCGTGATGTATGGCGCCACCAGCGGTGAAGCCTTCTTCAGCGGCGTGGCCGGCGAGCGTTTTGCCGTGCGACTTTCGGGTGCCAATGCGGTGGTCGAAGGTACTGGCGACCATGGTTGCGAATACATGACGGGTGGCACGGTGGCCGTGCTGGGCAAGACCGGCCGCAACTTCGCTGCGGGTATGAGCGGTGGCCTGGCCTACGTCTACGACGAAGACGGCCAGTTTGCCGCGCGCTGCAACACCGCCATGGTCTCGCTGGACAAAGTGCTGCCGGCGGCCGAGCAGGAAAAGAGCGTCCCGCGCGCCATCTGGCACCGCGACCAGACCGACGAGGCCCAGCTCAAGAAGCTGCTGGAAGACCACCACCGTTGGACGGGCAGCAAGCGTGCGCGCGAGTTGCTGGACCACTGGAACGAGGCCCGCGCCAAGTTCGTCAAGGTGTTCCCGAACGAATACAAGCGTGCCCTGGGTGAGATCAACGCCAAGAAGGCTGCCCCGGCCAAGATCGCTGCCAAGAAAGAAACCGCTCCGGCGAAGTAAGAAGAAGGACGAAGGAATACATCATGGGTAAAGTCACCGGCTTCATGGAGTACGAGCGTGTCGAAGAGGGTTATGCACCCGTCACGCAGCGCGTCAAGAACTACAAGGAATTCGTGATCGGCCTGAGCGATGAGCAGGCCAAGGTGCAGGGCGCGCGCTGCATGGATTGCGGCACGCCTTTCTGCAACAGCGGCTGCCCGGTCAACAACATCATTCCGGACTTCAACGACCTGGTCTACCAGGGCGACTGGAAGAACGCGATCGACGTGCTGCACTCCACGAACAACTTCCCGGACTTCACGGGCCGGGTCTGTCCGGCACCCTGCGAGGCGGCCTGTACGTTGAACATCAACGACGACGCGGTGGGCATCAAGTCCATCGAGCACGCCATCATCGACAAGGCTTGGGCGCAGGGCTGGGTCCGGCCGCAGCCCGCCGCCGTCAGGACAGGCAAGAAGATCGCGGTCGTGGGCTCCGGCCCGGCTGGCATGGCCGCAGCCCAGCAGCTGGCCCGTGCCGGCCACGCCGTGACGGTGTACGAGAAGAACGACACCATCGGGGGCCTGCTGCGCTTCGGCATTCCTGACTTCAAGTTCGACAAGTCGCACATCGACCGCCGTGTGAAGCAGATGGAAGCCGAGGGTGTGGTGTTCAAGACCAACACCATGGTTGGCGAGCTGCCCAAGGACTCCAAGGTCACCAACTGGGCCAAGGAGGCGATCAGCCCGGCGCAACTGCAGAAAGAGTTTGACGCGGTCGTGCTGGCCGGCGGTGCCGAGCAGTCGCGCGACCTGCCTGTGCCGGGCCGGGATATCGATGGCATCCATTTCGCCATGGAGTTCCTGCCCATGCAGAACCGCATCAACGCGGGCGGCAAGATCAAGGACCAGATCATGGCCACGGGCAAGCACGTTATCGTGATCGGTGGCGGCGATACGGGCTCCGACTGCGTGGGCACCAGCAACCGTCATGGTGCGGCCAGCGTGACCCAGTTTGAAGTGATGCCCCAGCCGCCCGAGCAGGAAAACAAGCCCCTGGTCTGGCCCTACTGGCCGCTGAAGCTGCGTACCAGTTCCAGCCACGAAGAAGGCTGCGCGCGCGAGTTCGCCGTCTCGACCAAGGAGTTCGTGGGCAAGAACGGCAAGGTCACGGGCCTGAAGACCGTGCACGTCGAGTTCAAGGACGGCAAGTTCGTCGAGATCCCCGGTACCGAGAAGGAATACAAGGCCGATCTGGTGCTGCTGGCCATGGGCTTTGTCAGCCCGGTGGCGACCGTTCTGGAGGCTTTCGGCGTGAGCAAGGATGCTCGTGGCAATGCCAAGGCCAGCACGGACTTCGAGGGCGGTTACGTCACCAGTGCCCCCAAGGTCTTCGCCGCCGGTGACATCCGCCGCGGCCAGAGCCTGGTGGTCTGGGCGATTCGCGAAGGCCGCCAGGCAGCGCGTGCAGTGGATGAGTTCCTCATGGGGACCAGTAGCCTGCCACGCTAGGCGGCCCTCACCAATCGCCCGGAGCCGCGCCTCAGGAGTTGCAGGGTGACCGCCCGCAATGGCGCCAGGCGACGCGGGCCCTCGACGCGTTCCTCATGGGTGCGAGCACGCAGCTGCGCTGATCCAGCGCTTTGCCGTATGATGCAAGAGCCGGAACAAGCCGGCTTTTGCATTTTTATGGTTGCATCATCAGATACTTCCTTGGTCGAACTGCGTAACGTCACCTTTGGCTACAGTGACCGTGTCATTCTGGACAAGGTCAGCCTGAGCGTGCCGCGTGGCAAGGTCACCGCCCTGATGGGCGCCTCTGGAGGCGGCAAGACCACTGTCCTGCGCCTGATCGGTGGACAAAACCGCGCCCAGGAGGGCGAGGTTCTGTTCGACGGTAAAGACGTGACGCGCATGGATCCGAAGGAGCTCTACCTGGCACGCCGCCGCATGGGCATGCTGTTCCAGTTCGGCGCCTTGTTTGCCGATCTCAGTGTCCTGGAGAATGTCGCCTTTCCGCTGCGCGAACACACGGACCTGACCGAAGAGCTGTTGCGTGATGTCGTGCTCATGAAGCTCAATGCCGTCGGCCTGCGCGGGGCGCGGGATCTGATGCCCAGCGAGGTGTCCGGCGGCATGGCGCGTCGCGTCGCGCTGGCACGCGCCATCGTGCTCGATCCCGAGCTGGTGATGTACGACGAGCCCTTTGCCGGCCTGGATCCGATCTCTCTGGGGACGGCCGCCCAGCTGATCCGCCGCCTCAACGACAGCCTGGGCATCACCAGCATCGTCGTTTCGCACGATCTGGAGGAGACCTTCCAGATCGCCGACCAGGTGGTGATCCTGGCCAATGGCCGCATTGCCGCCCAGGGCACCCCTGAAGAGGTGAAGAAGTCTACCGATCCCCTGGTGCAGCAGTTCGTGCAGGCCCAGGCCGAAGGGCCCGTGCACTTCCATTACCCGGGTCCCAGCGTGGAGCAGGATTTCGGTGAGGTGCGGACATGAGCTGGTGGCGTCCCTCCGATGTGGGGTATGCAGTGCGTCGCAAGCTCGACGACATGGGTTATGCGACGCGGCTTTTCCTGCGCTTGCTGCAACTTGCCGGTCCCACTTTCAAGCGCCTGGGGCTGGTGCGTGATCAGGTGCATTTCCTTGGCAACTATTCGCTGGCGATCATCGTGGTCTCTGGCCTGTTCGTGGGCTTCGTGCTGGGCCTGCAGGGCTACTACATTCTGGTGGACTACGGCTCGACCGAGGCGCTGGGCCAGATGGTGGCACTGAGTCTGGTGCGCGAACTCGGCCCGGTGGTGGCGGCCTTGCTGTTTGCCGGCCGGGCCGGTACCTCGCTGACTGCCGAGATAGGTCTGATGAAGGCGGGCGAGCAACTCAGCGCCATGGAGATGATGGCGGTAGACCCGGTGCGCCGCATCCTGGCGCCGCGCTTCTGGGGCGGTGTGATTGCCATGCCTTTGCTGGCCGCCGTGTTCAGCGCGGTGGGCGTGATGGGTGGCTGGCTGGTTGGTGTGGTCATGATCGGCGTCGATCCAGGAGCTTTCTGGAGTCAGATGCAAGGCGGTGTCGATGTCTGGAATGACGTGGGCAATGGTGTCGTGAAGAGCATCGTGTTCGGTTTCACGGTGAGTTTTGTGGCCTTGCTGCAAGGTTACGAGGCGCAGCCGACGCCTGAAGGAGTGTCGAGTGCCACCACGCGGACCGTGGTAATGGCCTCGCTGGCGGTTCTGGGTCTGGATTTCATCCTGACGGCAATGATGTTTACGATTTGAGGAGAGTGTGGTGCTACGCTCAAAAAATGATCTGTGGGTCGGCCTGTTTGTCCTGATTGGTGGGGCAGCCATCCTGTTCTTGGCGCTGCAGGCAGCCAATCTGCTGAACCTGAGTTTTCAGTCCACCTACCGCATCGAGGCCCGCTTCGACAATATCGGCGGGCTCAAGCCCAAGGCGGCAGTCAAGAGCAGCGGCGTGGTGGTGGGTCGTGTCGAGGGGATCACCTTTGACGACAAGACTTTCCAGGCGCGTGTGCTGCTGGCCATGGAGAGCCGCTTCAAGTTTCCCAAGGACAGTTCGCTCAAGGTCCTCACCAGCGGTCTGCTGGGTGACCAGTACATCGGCATAGAGGCTGGTGCCGAGGACAAAAACCTGGCCGCAGGCGACGTCATTTCCTCCACCCAGTCAGCCATCGTGCTTGAGAACCTGATCGGTCAGTTCATCTACAACAAGTCGGCTGAAGGTGCTGGGCCGAACGCAGCCAAGAAATGACCTTGGCGGATCGTTCGTGCCTGGGCCGACCGGTTTTGCAGTCCTGGCTCCTGCGCCTGCTGGCCTTGGCACTGGGCCTGTTGCTGACCGGTTGCGCCACGGGTCCGCAGGCGAACCCCGCCGACCCGCTCGAGCCCTGGAACCGGGGGGTCTACAAATTCAACGACGCGCTGGACCGCAACGTGCTCAAGCCGGTGGCCACGGTGTACCAGGAGTCCACCCCTGAACTACTGCGCAAGGGCATAGGCAATTTTTTCGCCAACCTGGAAGATGCCTGGACCACGGTCAACAGCGCGCTGCAGCTCAAGGGGAAGGCGGCGGGTGAAAGCTTCACGCGTTTCTGGGTCAATACTTTTTTCGGGCTGGCGGGTGTGCTGGACGTGGCCAGCGAAATGCAGATCCCGCGCTACAACGAGGATTTTGGGCAGACCCTGGGTCACTGGGGCGTGGGGGCGGGGCCTTATGTGATGCTGCCCGTGCTCGGGCCTTCCACGCTACGCGACACGGCAGCCCTGCCCGCGGACTGGCGCGGCGACGCTGTGACCCATATCGAGGATGTGCCGGTGCGCAACACGCTTATTGGGGTGCGGGCGGTGCACCAGCGGGCGCGCCTGCTCAAGCAGGAGGGCCTGCTTGAAGGGGCTGCGCTGGACAAATATACTTTGCTGCGAGATGTCTATCTGCAGCATCGACGCAACCTCGTGTACGACGGGGACCCGCCGGAGGAGCCGATGGTGGAAGATGTCGAGCCTGACAAAGACGAAACAGCCAAGTGAGTGCTTGCCTGTCGGCTTGATTTGGCTGGCAGACGTTATGGGTGGGTCGGCATGCAGCCGGCGCATCATCTGAGTTCTGGAGTGTTACACCATGCATAGACGAATTTCCCATCGCCTGCTGGCCGCTTGTGCAGGTGCGCTGCTTTTTCTGGCACAGGCGCTGGTACCTGCCTGGGCAGCCGACGAAGGCGCCGATGTCATGATCCAGAAGCTGTCGACCGAGGTGCTTGACAGCATCAAGGCCGACACGGCCATCAAGGGCGGTGATATCGCGCGTCTGATCGCCCTGGTCGATAACAAGATCATGCCCAACGTGAACTTCCAGCGCATGACGGCCGCCTCGGTCGGCCCCGGCTGGCGCCAGGCCACCCCCGAGCAGAAGAAGCGCCTGCAGGAGGAGTACAAGATCCTGCTGGTGCGCACTTATGCCGGCGCGTTGTCACAGGTCAACGACATGAGCGTGTCGCTCAAACCCATGCGTGCCACACCCGAGGACAAGGAAGTCGTGGTGCGCACGGAAGTCCGGGGCAAGGGCAACCCCGAGCCGGTGCAGCTCGACTACCGCCTGGAGAAAACGCCGGGCGAGGGCAAGGGCTGGAAGATCTACAACCTCAACGTCATGGGTGTCTGGCTGGTGGAGACCTACCGCAGCCAGTTTGCCCAGGAAGTCAATACCAAGGGCATCGACGGTCTGATCGCCTCGCTGGTCGAGCGCAACAAGGCCAACGCCAGGAAGGCATGAGCATGCTGGTCCTTCCCGATGAACTGACCCACAAGCAGGCTTCGGCCTGCCTGCGCATGCTGGTGCAGGGCCTGCCCTCGCAGACCGGCCCGGACGTGGTGGTGGATGCCTCCTCGCTCACGCGCTTCGATTCCTCGGCCTTGGCCGTGCTGCTGGAATTCCGGCGTGCCAGCGCGGCGCTGGGCAAGGGCTTCCAGATCCGCAGCCTTTCGTCCCGGCTGGTCGATCTGGCGCGTCTTTACGGGGTGGCCGAACTGCTGCTGCCGACCGCCTGAGACCAAGGTCTCTCGCGACCGCCTAAAATAGCGGGTTCCCATGCCCGCTATCTCCTTCCAGTCCGTCACCCGGCACTATCCGCTTGCCCGCGGCCCCAAGGGCACCACCTTCGCCGCCCTGGACGATGTCAGCCTGGACATCGAAGAGGGTGAATTTTTCGGCCTGCTCGGGCCCAATGGCGCGGGTAAGACCACGCTCATCAGCATCCTGGCCGGTCTGGTCCGCGCCAGCAGTGGCCGTGTGTCCGTGCTGGGCCACGATGTGCAGGCCGACTACGCCCAGGCGCGCAAGCTGCTGGGCGTGGTGCCGCAGGAGCTGGTGTTCGACCCATTTTTTAATGTGCGCGAGACCCTGCGCATCCAGTCCGGCTATTTCGGCGTGAAAAACAACGAGGCCTGGATAGACGAGTTGCTGGAAAGCCTGGGTCTTGCCGACAAGGCCAGCGCCAATATGCGCCAGCTCTCCGGTGGCATGAAGCGGCGCGTGCTGGTGGCACAGGCCTTGGTGCACAAGCCGCCGGTCATCGTGCTGGACGAGCCCACCGCCGGCGTGGACGTGGAGTTGCGCCAGACCCTGTGGCAGTTCGTCGCCCGGCTCAACCGCGAAGGCCACACGGTGTTGCTGACCACCCATTACCTGGAAGAGGCCGAAGCCCTCTGTGGTCGCATCGCCATGCTCAAGGCGGGCAAGGTGGTGGCGCTGGAGCGCACCAGCGAGTTGCTGAAGTCGGCGTCCAGCCATGTGCTGCGCATGAAGATCGAGGGCCAGCTGCCGGCCGCGCTGGCCGCGCAGGCGCGTGTGACGGGGCGCATCGTGCAGTTCCCGGCGCACGATGCGCGAGAGATCGAGACCTATCTGGCTGCCGTGCGCGAGTCCGGCGTGGTGGTGGACGACGTAGAGATCACCAAGGCCGACCTGGAGGACGTGTTTCTCCAGGTGATGAGCGGCAAGACCAGCCGGACGGGAGCCACGGCATGAGCGGTTGGCAGACCCTGCTCTACAAGGAAGTGCTGCGCTTCTGGAAGGTCAGCTTCCAGACCATCGCCGCGCCCGTGCTCACGGCGGTGCTCTACCTGCTGATCTTCGGTCATGTGCTGGAAGACCATGTCAAGGTCTACGATCGCATCAGCTACACCGCCTTCCTGATCCCCGGCCTGGTGATGATGAGCGTGTTGCAGAACGCCTTTGCCAACAGTTCGTCCTCGCTGATCCAGAGCAAGATCATGGGCAACCTGGTCTTTCTGCTGCTCACGCCGCTGTCGCACTGGGCCTGGTTCCTGGCCTACGTCGGCTCTTCGGTGTTGCGCGGCCTGGTGGTGGGCTCCGGTGTACTGCTGGTGACGGTCTGGTTCACGGATCTGAGCGTACAGGTGCCTCTTTGGATCCTGGTGTTCGCTGTGCTCGGCGCGGCCCTGCTGGGTACCCTGGGCCTGATCGCCGGCCTGTGGGCCGAGAAGTTCGACCAGCTGGCGGCCTTCCAGAACTTTGTCATCATGCCCATGACCTTTCTCAGCGGCGTGTTCTATTCCATCCATTCCCTGCCGGCCTTCTGGCAGGGCGTGAGTCACCTCAATCCCTTCTTCTACATGATCGATGGTTTCCGCCACGGTTTCTTCGGCGTGAGCGATGTCTCGCCCTGGCTGAGCCTGGGCATCGTAGGCACCGCCCTGCTGGCGGTGGGGGGGCTGGCCGTGCACCTGCTGCGCATCGGTTACAAGATCCGCAGCTGATCGGGACGACACCATGACCGCCGAACAACTCCAAGCCCTGATCGCCGCTGGCCTGCGGTGCGAGCACATCGAACTCAGCGGCGATGGCCGCCACTGGTATGCCACCATTGTTTCAGCGGAGTTCGAAGGCAAGCGCGCGATCCAGCGCCACCAGCGCGTCTACGCCACGCTGGGCCAGAAGATGCATACGGACGAGGTGCATGCCCTGTCCATGAAAACCTACACGCCGACCGAATGGGCGGCGCAACCCAAGTGAAGTGCCATGGATAAATTGCTGATACGCGGCGGGCGCGAATTGCGCGGCGAGGTGCCGATTTCCGGCGCCAAGAACGCGGCCCTGCCCGAGCTGTGTGCCGCCCTGCTGACCGCTCAGCCGGTCAACCTGCTCAATGTGCCGCGACTGCAGGACGTGGCCACCATGCTCAAGCTGATCCGCAACATGGGTGTGAAGGTGGAGCAGGGGCAGGACGGCACAGTGCGCATCGACGCGTCGACCCTGAGCAGCCCGGAAGCGCCCTATGAGCTGGTCAAGACCATGCGCGCTTCGGTGCTGGCACTCGGGCCGCTGTTGGCGCGTTTTGGCGAGGCCACGGTCTCGCTGCCCGGCGGCTGCGCCATCGGCTCGCGTCCGGTGGACCAGCACATCAAGGGCCTGACGGCCATGGGTGCCGAGATCACGGTCGAGCACGGCTACATCCTGGCCAAGCTGCCCAAGGGGGCGAAGCGCCTTAAAGGTGCACGCATCACGACCGACATGGTCACCGTCACGGGCACCGAGAACCTGCTGATGGCCGCCACCCTGGCCGAAGGCGAGACCATCCTGGAAAACGCGGCGCAGGAGCCCGAGATCCCGGATCTGGCCGAGATGCTCATCAAGATGGGCGCGAAGATCGAAGGCCACGGCAGCAGCCGCATCCGCATCCAGGGTGTGGACGCTTTGCGCGGCGGCGAACACCGCGTGGTCGCCGACCGTATCGAGGCCGGCACCTTTCTGTGCGCCGTGGCAGCAACCGGTGGTGACGTCGTTCTGAAATACGGCCGCGCCGACCATCTGGACGCAGTGATCGAGAAGCTGGTGGCAGCCGGTGCCACGGTGACGGCGCTGCCGGACGGCATCCGCATCCAGTCCCAGGGGCGCCTGCAGGCCCAGAGCTTCCGTACCACCGAATACCCGGGTTTCCCCACCGACATGCAGGCCCAGTTCATGGCGCTCAATTGCATCGCCCAGGGCACGGCCAAGGTGACCGAGACCATCTTCGAGAACCGCTACATGCACGTCAACGAGCTGGTGCGCCTGGGCGCGAAGATCCAGATCGACGGCAAGGTGGCTGTGATCGAAGGGGTGACGCAGTTGTCCGGCGCCACCATCATGGCCACCGACCTGCGGGCTTCGGCCAGCCTGGTGATCGCGGGCCTGGTGGCCGAAGGCGAGACCGTGGTGGACCGCATCTATCACCTCGACCGGGGCTATGACCGCATGGAAGCCAAGCTGGCGGCCATAGGCGCGGATATCGAGCGCGTGAAATGAGGCCCCCCACGCTTGCCCACTCCGTGTGGCCGCTGCCCCCCAAGGGGGCCTTCGCGCCTTGGGGCGGCCCGGCGGCGCTCAAGTGAGAGAATTACGCTATCAATAGCCCAAACATGATCACGCTCGCCCTCTCCAAAGGTCGCATCTTCGACGAGACCCTGCCCCTGCTCAAGGCGGCCGGCATCGAGGTGCTCGACGATCCGGAAAAGACCCGCAAGCTCATCCTGGCCACCAACCAGCCCGAGGTCCGGGTGGTTCTCGTGCGCGCCACCGATGTGCCCACCTATGTGCAGTACGGCGGCGCCGACCTCGGCATCACCGGCCTGGACACCTTGATCGAGCATGGCATGGAGTGGGGTGGCGCCGCCGGCAGCACGGGCCTGTACCAGCCGCTGGACCTGCAGATTGCCAAGTGCCGCGTGAGCGTGGCCGTGCGCGAGGGTTATGACTATGCCGCCGCGGTGCGCCAGGGCGCGCGTCTGCGCGTGGCCACGAAGTACGTGGCCATTGCACGCGAATTCTTCGCCGCCAAGGGCGTGCACGTGGACCTGATCAAGCTCTACGGCAGCATGGAGCTGGCGCCCCTGACCGGCCTGGCCGACGCCATCGTGGACCTGGTGTCCACGGGCAACACGCTCAAGGCCAACCACCTGGTCGAGGTCGAGCGCATCATGGACATCAGCTCGCGACTGGTGGTCAACCAGGCGGCCCTCAAGCTCAAGCGCGAGCCCATCCGCAAGATCATCGACGCCTTCGGCCAGGCGCTGGGGCAGCCATGAGCCTGTCTGCCCGGCCCCTGCGTCTCGCCACCACACAAAGCGATTTCGAGCAGCGCTTCAAGGAGCGCCAGCATTGGTCGGGCGAGACCGACGCGGCGATCGAGCAGCGCGTAGCCGACATCCTGGCCGACGTGCAAAAACGCGGTGATGCCGCCGTGCTCGAGTACACCGCGCGCTTCGATGGCTTGCAGGTGGACACGCTCAAGACCCTTGAGCTGACACAGGCCGAGCTCAAGACAGCCTTCGACACCCTGCCGTCTACCCAGCGCGCTGCGCTGCAGGCCGCAGCGCAGCGCGTGCGCAGCTACCACGAAGCACAGAAGCGTGCCAGTGGCGAGAGCTGGAGCTACCGCGACGCCGACGGCACCCTGCTGGGCCAGAAGGTCACGCCGCTGGACCGCGTGGGCATCTACGTGCCGGGCGGCAAGGCGGCCTATCCCTCGTCCGTGCTCATGAACGCCATCCCTGCCCATGTGGCCGGGGTGGGCGAGATCATCATGGTGGTGCCCACACCGCGTGGCGAGAAGAATCCGCTGGTACTGGCCGCTGCCTATGTGGCCGGGGTCACGCGGGCCTTCACCATCGGCGGTGCCCAGGCCGTGGCCGCCTTGGCCTATGGCACGGCGACTGTGCCGGGTGTGGACAAGATTACCGGCCCGGGCAATGCCTATGTGGCCAGCGCCAAGCGCCGGGTCTTTGGCCAGGTCGGTATCGACATGATCGCCGGCCCCAGCGAAATCCTCGTGCTGGCCGATGGCAGCACCCCGGCTGACTGGGTGGCCATGGACCTGTTCAGCCAGGCCGAGCACGACGAGCTGGCACAAAGCATCCTGCTGTGCCCCGATGCGGCCTATATCGAGGCTGTACAGCGCGAGATCGACCGCCTGCTGCCCCAGATGCCGCGCGCTGAGATCATTGCCAGGTCGCTCAATGGCCGCGGTGCCCTGATCCACACGCGCAGCATGGAAGAGGCCTGTGCCATCAGCAACCGCATCGCCCCCGAGCACCTCGAAGTCTCCAGCAGCGAGCCGCATCGCTGGGAGCCCCTGCTCAAGCACGCAGGAGCCATCTTCCTCGGCGCCTGGACCAGCGAGTCGCTGGGCGACTACTGCGCTGGCCCCAACCACGTGCTGCCCACGAGCGGCACGGCGCGCTTCAGCTCACCGCTTGGGGTCTACGACTTCCAGAAACGCTCGAGCCTGATCGAGGTCAGCGAGGCTGGCGCCCAGATCCTGGGCCAGATCGCCTCCGTGCTGGCCCATGGCGAAGGCCTGCAGGCCCACGCGCGGGCGGCTGAAATGCGCCTGAAAGACAGCAAGAAATGACACCTCTCGATCCCAAGCTGCAGCGCCTGATCCGCCAGGACGTCCAGGGCATGCATGCCTATGCCGTGCAGGAGTCGGCGGGTTTGGTCAAGCTCGATGCCATGGAGAATCCCTACAGCCTGCCGCCCGAGCTGCAGGCTGCATTGGGTCAACGCCTGGGTCAATTGGCCTTGAACCGCTACCCCGATAGCCGCGTGGACGATTTGCGCGCCGCGCTGGCTCGTTACGCCGGCATGCCCGAGGGCTACGCTTTGATGCTGGGCAATGGTTCCGACGAGCTGATCTCCCTGCTGGCCATGGCCTGCGACGTGCCCGGGGCTTCCATCCTGGCGCCGGTGCCCGGCTTCGTGATGTACGCCATGAGCGCGCAGCTGCAGGGCCTGACCTTCCATGGTGTGCCGCTGACGCCCGAGTTCGAACTCGATGTGACGGCCATGCTGGGCGCCATTGCCAGGCACAGGCCCACCATCACCTACATCGCCTACCCGAACAACCCCACCGCCAATCTCTGGAACGACGCGGCGATCGAGAAGATCATCGCCGCCGTGGGCGAGCAGGGCGGTCTGGTGGTCATGGACGAGGCTTACCAGCCCTTTGCCGCACGCAGCTGGCTGGAGCGCATCCGCGCCAAACCGGAGGCCAACAGCCATGTGCTGCTCATGCGCACGCTGTCCAAGTTCGGCCTGGCCGGCGTGCGGCTGGGTTACATGATGGGTCCGGCGGCCCTGATCGCCGAGGTCGACAAGGTGCGTCCGCCCTACAACGTCAGCGTGTTGAACTACGAGTGCGCCCTGTTCGCGCTGGAGCACGCCGAGGTGTTCGCGGCCCAGGCGCAGGAGGTCAAGGCGCAGCGTGCTATGATTTTCGAAGCGTTGAAGGCCATGCCCGGGGTACGGGCCTGGAACAGCGATGCCAACATGATCCTGATCCGTGTGCCCGATGCGGCCAAGACCTTCGAAGGCATGAAGGTGCGCAAGGTCCTGGTGAAGAATGTGTCCAAGCTGCACCCCCTGCTGGCCAACTGCCTGCGCCTGACCGTGGGCACCCCGCAGGAAAACCAGCAGATGCTGGCTGCCTTGAAAGATTCCTTATGAGCACCGCACGCACCGCCGAAGTAGCCCGCAACACTGCGGAAACCCAGATCACCGTCAAGGTCAACCTGGATGGCACGGGTGTCTCGCGCCTGTCCACCGGCATCGGATTTTTCGACCACATGCTGGACCAGATCGCGCGGCACGGCCTGATCGACCTGGACATCCAGGCCAAGGGGGACCTGCACATCGACGGCCACCACACGGTGGAAGACGTGGGCATCACCCTGGGCCAGGCCGTGGCCAAGGCCGTGGGCGACAAGAAGGGCATCCGCCGTTATGGCCATGCCTACGTGCCGCTGGACGAGGCGTTGTCGCGCGTGGTGGTTGACTTTTCGGGCCGCCCGGGTCTGGACATGCACGTGCCCTTCAAGAGCGGCATGATCGGCGCCTTTGACACCCAGCTGACCTATGAGTTCTTCCAGGGTTTCGTGAACCACGCCTTCGTCACCCTGCACATCGATAACCTCAAGGGCGAGAACGCGCACCACCAGGCCGAGACCGTGTTCAAGGCCTTTGGCCGCGCCTTGCGCGCCGCGTTGGAGATCGATCCGCGTTCGGTGGGTGTCATCCCCTCGACCAAAGGCTCGCTCTAGTCTTCTTATGAGTTCGGCGCTTCCGGCCAAGACCGTTGCTGTCGTTGACTACGGCATGGGCAATCTGCGCTCGGTGTCGCAGGCCGTGCAGGCCGCGGCCCAGGGCAGCGGCTGGCATGTGCTGATCACCTCGCGCCCCGAAGAAGTGCGCGCGGCGGCGCGCGTGGTGCTGCCGGGCCAGGGGGCCATGCCCGACTGCATGCGCGAGCTGCGTGATTCCGGCATGCAGGAAGCTGTGCTGGAGGCCGCCGCCCGCAAACCCCTGTTTGGGGTTTGCGTGGGCATGCAGATGATGCTGGACCACAGCGCCGAGGGCGACACGCCGGGCCTGGGCCTGATCCACGGAGCCGTGATCAAGTTCGATCTGACCGGCCGCCTGCAGCCCGATGGCAGCCGTTACAAGGTGCCCCAGATGGGCTGGAACCGGGTCCGGCAGATGGATCCGGGGCAGGGCCGCCATCCGGTCTGGGCCGGCGTGCCGGACAGCAGCTACTTCTATTTCGTGCACAGTTTCTACGCGCGACCGTCGGATGCGCGCCACAGCGCAGGGGAGGCCGACTACGGCGGTTACTTCACGGCGGCGATTGCACGCGATAATATTTTTGCGACACAATTCCATCCAGAGAAAAGTGCCGCCCACGGCCTGGCCCTTTATCGCAACTTCCTCCATTGGAATCCCTGATTCCCCGCACGGTTTCCCCTGATCTCGCTCCTGTCCTCGTCCTGCACCATGCTTCTAATTCCTGCGATTGATCTGAAAGACGGTCACTGTGTGCGCCTCAAGCAGGGCGATATGGACCAGTCCACGACCTTCGGGGAAGACCCGGCGGTGATGGCACGCAAGTGGGTCAGCAAGGGCGCGCGTCGCCTGCACCTGGTGGACCTCAATGGCGCCTTTGCCGGCCATCCCAAGAACGAGCAGGCCATCCGCAGCATCCTCAAGGAAGTCGGCAACGAAATCGACGTGCAACTCGGCGGTGGCATCCGCGACCTGGACACCATCGAACGTTATCTGGACGCCGGTCTGCGCTACGTCATCATCGGCACGGCCGCCGTCAAGAACCCCGGTTTCCTGCAGGACGCCTGCACGGCTTTCGGCGGCCACATCATCGTGGGCCTGGACGCCAAGGATGGCAAGGTGGCCACCGACGGCTGGAGCAAGCTGACTCGCCACGAAGTCATCGACCTGGGCAAGAAGTTCGAGGACTACGGGGTGGAAGGCATCATCTACACCGATATCGGTCGCGACGGCATGCTTTCGGGCATCAACATCGACGCCACCGTCAAGCTGGCCCAGGCCCTGACCATCCCGGTCATAGCCTCTGGCGGCCTGAGCAATATGGCCGATATCGAGGCCCTGTGCGCGGTGGAAGACGAGGGTGTGGAGGGTGTGATCTGCGGGCGTGCCATCTACACGGGCGACCTGGATTTCGAAGCCGCCCAGATCCGCGCCGATGAACTGAATGGCTGAGCCGGCCATCGGCGGCCTGGAGCTGTTTCACGGCCTCCCTGCACTCTCCCTGAGCCTGCCCTGCGGCGACCGCCTGCGCGTCCTGCTGCATGGCGCCCACGTGGTGTCCTGGCTGTCCGGCGGCCGGGAGCGCCTCTACCTCAGCCCGCGCAGCCTGCTTGATGGCAAGTCCGCTATACGCGGCGGGGTGCCCATCTGCTTTCCCCAGTTCAACATGCGCGGCGATCTGCCCAAGCATGGTTTCGTGCGCAATCTGCCCTGGCAACTGCTGGCCCGGCCCGAAGCCGGGGCGGACCTGGCCCGCCTGTCGCTGTGCCTGTCCGCCAGCGCCGAGACCCGCCGGTTCTGGCCCCAGGCCTTCGAGGCGATCCTGACGCTGGAACTGCGGCCGGGCAGTTTGCTGATGACGCTGGACGTGCACAACACCGACGCTGTGCCCCTGAGCTTTACCGGAGCTCTGCACACCTACCTGGCGGTCGACGACATTGCCGCAGTGCACTTGGCGGGGCTGGAAGGCCAGCCCGAGTGGGACGCCCTGACGGACCTGCGTGGCCGCGCTGCGGGTCCCCTGCGCTTCCAGGATGAATTCGATCGCGTCTATGGCGCCGCCACCCGGGCGCTGATCCTGTGCGAAGGCCAGCGGCGCTTGCGGATCGAACAGAGCCCCAGTCTGGCCCATACCGTGGTCTGGAACCCGGGCGCGGAGAAGGGTGCCACGCTGGTCGATCTGCCGGCTGACGGCTATACGCGGATGCTCTGCGTGGAAGCGGCCCAGGTCATGCAAGCCATCACCCTGCCGGCCGGGGGCGGGTGGCAGGGCTGGCAGCGACTCAGCGTGGATTGAAGGCGGGCGCCCAACCTACAATCCGGGCATGCTGGCCAAACGTATCATTCCCTGCCTGGACGTGACGGGCGGACGCGTCGTCAAGGGCGTCAATTTCGTCGAGTTGCGCGACGCCGGGGATCCGGTGGAAATCGCCGCGCGCTACAACGAGCAGGGCGCTGACGAACTCACTTTTCTCGACATCACGGCCACCAGCGACGGGCGCGACCTGATCCTGCACATCATCGAGGCCGTGGCCTCCCAGGTCTTCATCCCTCTCACGGTGGGCGGCGGCGTGCGCACGGTGGAAGACGTGCGGCGCCTGCTCAATGCCGGGGCCGACAAGACCAGTTTCAATTCGGCGGCCATCGCCAATCCGCAAGTCATCCGCGACGCCTCGCACAAGTACGGGGCGCAATGCATCGTCGTGGCGATCGACGCCAAGCGCCGTTACGGCGAGGACCTGCTGGCCCGCGGCGAGGGCTGGGACGTCTATAGCCATGGCGGGCGCAAGAACACGGGGCTGGACGCCGTGGCCTGGGCACGCCAGATGGCGGAACACGGCGCCGGCGAGATCCTGCTGACCAGCATGGACCGTGACGGCACCAAGTCCGGCTTCGACCTGGCGCTCACGCGTGCGGTCAGTGATGCAGTGGGCGTTCCGGTCATCGCTTCCGGCGGCGTTGGCAACCTGGACCATTTAGTGGAGGGCGTCCAGCAAGGCGGGGCCGACGCTGTGCTGGCGGCCAGCATCTTCCACTACGGCGAATACACCATCGCCCAGGCCAAGGACCGCATGGCCCGGGCCGGTATTCCGGTGCGCATCGAGGTCGCCTGAATCGCGAGACAATCACACCATGAATTGGCTCGACGAAGTGAAATGGGATGAGCAAGGCCTGGTGCCGGTGATCGCCCAGGAACAGGGCAGCAACGATGTGCTGATGTTCGCCTGGATGAACCGCGAAGCCCTGCAGAAGACAGCCGAACTCGGCCGTGCCGTCTACTACAGCCGTTCGCGCGGCAAGCTCTGGTTCAAGGGCGAGGAGTCGGGCCACGTACAGACCGTGCACGAGCTCCGCCTGGATTGCGACAACGATGTCGTCCTGCTCAAGGTGACCCAGCTCGGGCACGAGCCCGGCATCGCCTGCCACACGGGCCGCCACAGCTGCTTTTTCAGCATTTACAAAGACGGCGCCTGGCACGCTGTCGACCCGGTCCTCAAGGACCCCGAAACCATCTACAAGTGAAGACCATGGCCGAGCCCACGAATTCTGTTGATGCCCTGGCCCGTCTGGCGGCCGTGATCGAGAGCCGCCTGCCGGCGCGCGGCGGTGACCCCGAGAAGAGCTACGTCGCCCGTCTGCTGCACAAGGGCCCCGACGCCTTCCTCAAGAAAGTGGGCGAGGAGGCGACCGAGGTGGTGATGGCAGCCAAGGACGCCGACCAGGGGGGTGACCGCAGCAAGCTGGTGGGGGAGGTGGCTGATCTCTGGTTCCACACCATGATCGCCCTGGCCCACTACGGCCTCAAGCCGGCTGACGTGATTGCCGAGCTGGAGCGCCGCGAAGGTACAAGCGGCATCGAGGAAAAGGCCCTGCGCAAGGCGCTGGCCCGCGAGGGCGGGGCGCAGTAAACGCCTGCACCCGCAGCTGGCCTTCAAATTGCTAGATCCATAGCCTTATCCATGGAGTTTCCCGCATGAGCGACGTCAAGCACAGCGACCCGGATTGCATCTTCTGCAAGCTGGTGTCCGGCAAGATCCCTGCCAAGAAGGTCTACGAGGACCAGGACATCTTCGCTTTTCATGACATCCAACCCTGGGCCCCTGTGCATTTCCTGCTGATTCCCAAGCTGCATATCCCGTCCATGGCCCAGGTCGGGCCTGAGCATGCCGACCTGCTCGGCCGCATGATGGCGCTGGCGCCCAGGCTGGCCCAGGAACAGGGTTGCCGTCCCTATCCGGAAGGGGGCTTTCGCATGGTTTGCAACACCGGCGGTGACGGCGGCCAGGAGGTACATCACCTGCACATCCACGTCATCGGCGGCCCGCGCCCCTGGTTGAAGGGTTGATTTTCCAGGTTCGACTCAATAGCGTCGGCGCGGCGCTTAAAATCACAGAATTCCTTAGGAGAGATATATGGGTTCCTTTTCCATTTGGCACTGGCTGATCGTGCTGCTGATCGTGGTCATGGTGTTCGGCACCAAGAAGCTCAAGAATCTGGGCAGTGACCTGGGTGGCGCCGTCAAGGGTTTCAAGGACGGCATGAAGGATGGTTCCTCGACCGAGGACAAGCCCGCTGCCGCACCTGCTCCCCAGCAGGTGGCCAGCACGGCAGCGGCCCCGGCCGACAAGAACACCATCGACGTCGAAGCCAAGCCCAAGTCCTGATCCTTGCCTGACAAACCGGCATGATCGATCTCGGTCTTTCCAAGATGGCGCTGATCGGCGCGGTGGCATTGATCGTCATCGGGCCTGAGAAGCTGCCACGCGTGGCGCGCACCATCGGCACCCTGCTCGGCAAGGCCCAGCGCTATGTGTCGGACGTGAAGGCCGAGGTCAACCGCTCGATGGAGCTCGAAGAGCTCAAGAAGATGAAGAGCACCGTCGAGGGCGCGGCCCAGGAGGTTGAGAGCTCGATCCAGACCACCACCTCGGATTTCGAGAAGGACTGGAACTCGGCCACCTCGGGGCTGGACAGCGCGACGGATCTCTCCAGCAGCCTGCAAACAGTGCCGGAGTACAAGCACCCTGGCAAGAACTGGCGCCTCAAGCGCGGGGCCACGCCCAGCTGGTACAAGGCGCGGCAGGGGGTGCGCACCAAGGCGCTGTCCGGCGCAGCCCGGGTGGCCCGCTACCGGCCCCAGAAACTGAACTGAGTCCCGCCGGCTCGCCCAGCACGCCAGCTGGGTGTGGGCGGCGCGGCCCCGCAACCTTTAAGAACCCATGGCAGACCCACAAAGCAAAGACGACGAGCTGGCCGGTACCGAGCAGCCCTTCGTGCAGCACCTGATCGAGCTGCGCGACCGGCTCATCAAGACTGTGATCGCCATGGCCATCGCCGCGGCGGTCCTGGCCATCTACCCGGGCCCGGCCGCGCTGTATGACCTGCTGGCGGCCCCGCTGGTGGCGCACCTGCCCAAGGGCGCGACGCTGATCGCCACCTCGGTCATCTCGCCCTTCATGGTGCCGCTCAAGATCCTGCTCATGGCGGCCTTCCTGCTGGCCCTGCCCGTAGTGCTTTACCAGCTCTGGGCCTTCGTCGCGCCCGGCCTGTACACCCATGAGAAGAAGCTGGTGCTGCCCCTGGTGGTCTCCAGCACGGTGCTGTTTTTCATCGGTGTGGCCTTCTGCTACTTCTTCGTTTTCGGCCAGGTGTTTGCCTTCATCCAGGGCTTTGCGCCCAAGAGCATCACGGCAGCGCCCGACATCGAGGCCTATCTGAGCTTTGTGATGACCATGTTCATCGCTTTCGGCCTGGCCTTCGAGGTGCCCATTGTGGTCATTGTGCTGGCGCGCATGGGCCTGGTGAGCATCCAGAAACTCAAGGAGTTTCGCGGCTATTTCATCGTGCTGGCCTTCATCATCGCGGCTATCGTGACACCGCCGGATGTGGTGTCGCAGCTGGCGCTGGCCATCCCGATGTGCCTGCTTTACGAAGTGGGCATCTGGGCGGCCCAGATCTTCATCAAGCACACGCGCGCGCCTGACGCCGAGCCGGTCGACTCCTGAGGGCTCACTGTTGCGGAATGCGGCGTGGTTTCGGTCGCACGCCCGGCGTGATGCTGATGTCCAGCGTCCGGTCCTGACGATGCACGCTGAAGCTGGCCGGATTGCCGGGCTTGAGCGCGGCCACACGGGTCAGAAGTTCCGAGACGTTTTGTACCGGCTTGCCGGCCACTTTCGTGATGACGTCGCCCGGACGGATGCCGGCCTGGGCGGCCGGGCCGTTCTGCAGCACGCCGGTGATGATCACCCCCTCGTCGGTCTTCACGCCGAAGGTCTCGGCCAGTTCCGGTGACAGATCGCTGGGCTCCACGCCGATCCAGCCGCGTGTGACCTGCCCGTCCTTGACGATGCTTTCCAGCACCTGCTGGGCCGTGGCCACCGGGATGGCGAACCCTATGCCCATATTGCCGCCCGAGCGGGAGTAGATGGCCGTGTTGATGCCCAGCAGATTGCCGCTGGCATCCACCAGGGCCCCGCCCGAGTTGCCGGGGTTGATCGCGGCGTCGGTCTGGATGAAGTTCTCGAAGGTGTTGATGCCCAGCTGGTTGCGCCCCAGGGCGCTGACGATGCCGCTGGTGACGGTCTGGCCCACGCCGAAGGGGTTGCCGATGGCCAGCACCGGATCGCCTACCTGCAGGGCGTCGGAATTGCCCAGCACGATGACGGGCAGCTTGTCGAGCTCGATCTTGAGCACCGCGAGGTCGCTGTCCGGGTCGCTGCCGATCACACGGGCGCGGGCGCGCCGGCTGTCGTTGAGGATGACCTCGATCTCGTCAGCCCCCTCGATCACGTGGTTGTTGGTCAGGATGTAGCCGCCGGGGCTGACAATGACACCGCTGCCCAGACCGACCTGGGGCTCATTGTCCTGGTCGCCGAAGAAGAAGCGGAACCAGGGGTCGTTGCTGTTGGGGTTGCGCCGGGCTGCCTTGCTGGTGTTGATGCTGACCACTGCGGCCGAGGCCTTCTGGGCGGCCAGGCGGAAGCTGCCGGGCGGTGGCGCCGCGTTGCGCTCGGATGGCGCCTGGAAGAGCGCCACCGTTGGCGTTTCACCGGGCTGCATCACCCAGTTGGGCTTGAGCGTGGCCACGACAAAGTAGGCCGCCAAGAGGACGGTGACAGCTTGCGAGAACAGCAGCCAGTATCGTTTCATGTGGGAAATTGTAGAGTGCCTCCTGCCATGTTGCCCCGAATCATTCATATTCAGCCGCTCGCCCCGTCCAAGCCGACCCTGGGGCAGCCCTGCAACGGCTGCGGCGTCTGCTGCCTGCACGAGCCCTGCCCGCTGGGCATGTTGCTGTCAGGGCACCGTCATGGTGCTTGTACGGCGCTGCGTTGGGAAGAGGCCCCGGCCCGGTACCGCTGTGGTGCCATGGTGCAGCCACGCGAGGTGTTGCGTACCGCCCTGCCGACCGGCCTGGGTTGGCTGGCGCCCGTTCTGCTGCCGGTGCTGCGGCGGCTGGCCAGCCGTTGGATTGCTGCCGGGCAGGGCTGCGACTGCAGCCTGGAGGTCTCGCCAGCCCAGGCGGAACCGCAAACTGACCGACAATCGGCGCCATGACGGATCGCACCCAGCTCCTGCAGGCTTTTGATGCCCTGTTGCAACCCGAGCGCTTTCGCGACTACGGCCCCAACGGCCTGCAGGTGGAGGGGCGCCTGCCGGTGCGCAAGATCGTCTCTGGCGTCACGGCCAGCCGTGCGCTGATCGAGGCGGCCATCGCCGCGCAGGCCGACGCCATCTTCGTGCACCATGGCCTGTTCTGGCGCGGCCAGGACGGCCGCGTGACGGGCTGGATGAAACAACGCCTGGCCCTGCTGCTGGCGCACGACATCAATCTCTATGCCTACCACCTGCCGCTGGACGCCCACCCCGAACTGGGCAACAACGCCCAGCTTGCGGTGAGGCTGGGTTTGCAGGCGCAGACCCGTTTTGGCGAGCAGGACCTCGGTTTCATGGGGCGCCGCCTGGATGAAGGAGTGTTTGCCGATGCGGCTGAGCTGGCCGGCCACGTGCAGCAGGTGCTGCAACGCGCCGTCACAGTGGTTGGGCAGCCTGGATTTGCTATAAAAAACATAGCTTGGTGTACGGGCGGCGCTCAGGGCTATTTCGAGGCCGCCATCGCCGCTGGCGCCGACGCTTTCATTACCGGTGAAATTTCCGAGCCGCAGGCGCATTACGCACGCGAGTGCGGCGTCACCTTCATCGCCTGTGGCCACCATGCCAGCGAACGTTACGGTGCACCGGCAGTGGCCGGGCATGTCGCGGCGCAGCTGGGCTTGGCCCACGAGTTCATCGAGATCGACAACCCCGCATGAAGCCCCTGGCCATCACCCTGGGCGATGCCGCGGGCATCGGGCCGGAAATCATCGCCAAGACCTTTCGTGATGCCCCGGAGCTCACGCGGGGCTGTTTCGTGGTCGGAGACGCGACCACCCTGCGGCGCGCGGCGGCGCTGATCCGGCGTGAAGGTGAGGCGGCCCAGCCGCTGGTACTGATCAAACGCGCCGAGGAGGCGCTGACGGTGCCGTCGCACAGCCTTCCCGTGTTGCAGGTCGAGGCCCCGGCCGAACCGGTACCTTGGGGTCGCATCAGCGCCGAGTCCGGTCGTCTGGCCGGCCGTTGCGTGGTGTGGGCAGCACAGGCCGCTCTGCGCGGCGAGACCGCAGGCCTGGTGACCGCGCCCCTGCACAAAGAGGCGCTGGCTGCGGCCGGGGCGCCTTTCGACGCCTTTCCGGGCCATACCGAGTTGCTTCAGGCCGAAGCGGCCGCCTTCCTGGGCAAGCCTGTCGACGAACTGCCGGTGCGCATGATGCTGGCCAATCAGGAACTGCGTACGGTGCTGGTCAGCATCCACATGTCCTTGCGCGAGGCCATCGAGGCCGTGACTTTTGACAATGTGCTGCAGACCCTGCGCATCGCCCATGTGGCACTGCATTCCCTGCTGGGGCGGGCGCCCCGCATCGGGGTGGCCGGCCTCAACCCGCATGCCGGCGAAGGAGGGCTATTCGGGCGCGAGGAGATCGACACCATCATCCCCGCCTTGAACCGCGCCCGCGCCGAGGGTCTTGATGTGCATGGCCCATGGGCGCCGGATACGGTTTTCATGCGGGCCCGGGCCCGGCCGGGGCAGCCTGGCGAGTTTGACGTGGTGGTGGCCATGTACCACGACCAGGGCCTGATTCCTGTCAAGTACCTGGGGGTGGAGCAGGGTGTCAACGTGACGCTGGGCCTGCCCCTGGTGCGGACCAGCCCGGACCATGGCACGGCCTTTGACATCGCAGGCAGTGGCCGGGCCGATGCTTCCAGCCTGATCGAGGCGGTGCGCATGGCACGCCGGCTCGCGCAAAGACCGGAGGCCGGACATGAGTCGGCTAGAATCCCGGGTTAATTCTCCGGTTATAGCCCCGGCAGATTTCCAATTTTCGTATCCGTAGACTTGATTGAGGATTTCCATGAGCGACACGCTTGCCGATAAGAGTCAGATGGACCCGAGCAAACGGACGTGGCTGATTGCCACGGGTTGTGCAGGTACCGTGGGTGGCGTGGCAGCCGCCATTCCCTTTGTCAGCTCCTTCCAGCCCTCCGAGCGTGCCAAGGCCGCTGGCGCCGCGGTCGAAGTGGACATTTCCGCCCTCAAGCCGGGTGAAAAAATCACTGCCGAATGGCGCGGCAAGCCGGTGTGGATCGTCAAGCGCACGCCCGAGCAGCTTGAGAGCCTGAACAAGACCGAAAACCTGCTCGCGGATCCCAAGTCCGAGCGCAAGCCTTCCGAGCTGACCCCCGATTACGCCCGTAACCAGTACCGTTCCATCAAGCCCGAGGTGCTCGTGGCCGTGGGTATCTGCTCCCATCTCGGCTGTTCGCCCAGCGACAAGTTCCAGACCGGTGCCCAGCCTTCGCTGCCGGACGATTGGCAGGGTGGTTTCCTCTGCCCCTGCCATGGTTCGACTTTCGACATGGCCGGTCGCGTGTTCAAGAACAAACCGGCTCCCGACAATCTGGAAGTGCCGCCGCACATGTACCTGTCCGACAGCAAGCTGCTGATCGGCGAAGACAAGAAGGCTTGAGGAACAAGACATGGCTGAATTCAAGGAACTCCCCGCCGGTGCGCCCGTCAGCGCCCAGGTGCTGAACTGGTTCGAAAACCGTTTCCCGACCGCGTTCGACGCCTACCGCGTCCACATGTCGGAGTACTACGCTCCGAAGAACTTCAACTTCTGGTATTTCTTCGGCTCCCTGGCCATGCTGGTGCTGGTGATCCAGATCGTGACCGGCATCTTCCTGGTCATGCACTACAAGCCCGATGCGGCCCTGGCCTTCGGCTCGGTCGAGTACATCATGCGCGACGTGCCCTGGGGCTGGCTGGTGCGTTACCTGCACTCCACCGGCGCCTCCGCCTTCTTCGTGGTGGTCTATCTGCACATGTTCCGCGGCCTGATCTATGGCAGCTATCGCAAGCCGCGTGAGCTGGTCTGGGTCTTCGGCTGCGCCATCTTCCTGGTGCTGATGGCTGAGGCCTTCATGGGTTATCTGCTGCCCTGGGGCCAGATGTCCTACTGGGGCGCCCAGGTGATCGTGAACCTGTTTGCGGCCATTCCCTTCGTCGGTCCGGACCTGGCCCTGCTGATCCGTGGCGACTATGTGGTCGGTGACGCCACGCTGAACCGCTTCTTCAGCTTCCACGTGATTGCCGTGCCCTTGGTCCTGCTGGGCCTGGTGGTGGCCCACCTGCTGGCGCTGCACGATGTCGGCTCGAACAACCCGGATGGTGTCGAGATCAAGGGCCCGCAGGCGCCCAAGGATGCCAAGGGCAAGCCGCTGGACGGCATCCCCTTCCACCCCTACTACACCGTGCACGATCTGCTGGGTGTTGGCGTGTTCCTGATGGTGTTCTCCGCCATCGTGTTCTTCGCGCCCGAGTTCGGTGGCTATTTCCTCGAGTACAACAACTTCATCCCGGCCGATCCGCTCAAGACCCCGGCGCACATTGCCCCGGTCTGGTACTTCACACCTTACTACTCCATGCTGCGTGCCATCACCAGCGAGATGATGTATGCGCTGATCGCCTGCGTGGTGCTGGCTGCTGGTCTGGCTGTGCTCAAGGGCAAGCTGCCCACCCTGCTCAAGGGGGCGGTGGCCGGTGGCGCCGTGGTGCTGATCGCCCTGATGCTGGCCATCGACGCCAAGTTCTGGGGCGTGGTTGTCATGGGCGGCGCGGTCGTCATCCTGTTCTTCCTGCCCTGGCTGGACAACAGCCCCGTCAAGTCGATCCGCTACCGTCCGGACTGGCACAAGTACATGTACGGCATCTTCGTGATCAATTTCGTCATCCTGGCTTACCTGGGCGTGCAGCCGCCTTCACCGATCGGTGAGCGTGTGTCGCAGGTCGGTACCCTGTTCTACTTCGGTTTCTTCCTGCTGATGCCCTGGTGGAGCCGCCTGGGTGAACCCAAACCGGTGCCCAGCCGTGTGACCTTCGAGGCCCACTGAGCCGGAGACTACAAAAATGAAAAAATTCATTCTTGCCCTGACCACTTCTTTCGTCCTCAGCGGCACTGCCCTGGCCTCCAGTGGCGGCATTGCCTGGGACAAGGCGCCCGTGAACACCAGCGACCATGCCTCGCTGCAGAATGGCGCCCGCCTGTTTGTCAACTACTGCCTGAACTGCCACTCGGCGGCCTACATGCGCTACAACCGCCTGCAGGACATCGGTTTCACCACCGAGCAGATCAAGGACAACCTGCTGTTCACGACTGACAAGGTCGGCGAGACCATGAAGTCGGCCATCGATCCCAAGCAGGCCAAGGAATGGTTCGGCGCCAACCCGCCCGACCTGACCGTGATCGCCCGTTCGCGTGCCGGCTACGGCGGCACCGGGGCCGACTACCTCTACACCTTCCTGCGCACGTTCTATCCTGACGAAACCAAGGCCACAGGCTGGAACAATCTGGCCTTCCCTAGCGTCGGCATGCCGCACGTGCTGTGGGAGCTGCAGGGCCAGCGCCGTCCTGAGATCGAAACGCACAAGGAACACGGCCACGATGTGGAAATCTTCAAGGGCTGGCAGCAGGTGACCCCTGGCACGATGACTCCCCTGCAATACGATCAGGCCGTGGGTGATCTGGTGAATTTCCTGCAGTGGATGGGCGAACCCTCGCAGAACACGCGCGTGCGCGTGGGCGTCTGGGTCATGCTTTTCCTGCTGGTCTTTACTCTGATCGCTTGGCGCCTGAATGCTGCCTACTGGAAAGACGTCAAGTAAGCAGCGGATTTGACAAGTTTTGCACCAAAATGGTGCAAAACTTGCTATTTATAGAGTGGGTTTGCGACAATGCAGCCCACTCTTTTAGTTTCGACCTAATCTGAACGCAGGTTAGTCTGCCCTGAAACTAAGTTTGATTTTTAGGAGCTTCCCACCATGATGGTGCTGTACTCGGGCACGACCTGCCCCTTCTCCCACCGCTGCCGCTTTGTCCTGTTCGAGAAGGGCATGGATTTCGAGATCCGTGACGTCGACCTCTACAACAAGCCCGAAGACATCAGCGTCATGAACCCCTACGGCCAGGTGCCGATCCTGGTGGAGCGCGACCTGATCCTGTACGAGTCGAACATCATCAACGAGTACATCGACGAGCGTTTCCCGCATCCGCAGCTCATGCCCGGCGATCCGGTTGACCGTGCCCGCGTGCGCCTGTTCCTGCTCAATTTCGAGAAGGAGCTGTTCGTCCACGTGTCCACGCTGGAATCCCGTGCGGCCAAGAGCAATGAGAAAGCGCTGGAGAAGGCCCGTTCGCACATCCGTGATCGCCTGACCCAGCTTGCCCCGGTGTTCCTGAAGAACAAGTACATGCTGGGCGACAACTTCTCCATGCTGGACGTGGCCATTGCCCCCCTGCTCTGGCGCCTGGATTACTACGGCATCGAGCTGAGCAAGAACGCGGCACCGCTGCTCAAGTACGCAGAGCGCATCTTCTCGCGCCCGGCCTACATCGAGGCGCTGACGCCGTCCGAGAAGGTGATGCGCAAGTAAGGTCGGTTTCCGTGTCTACGACGAGTGCCAGCGGGCCTACCTCGACCCGCCCCTATCTGATCCGTGCGCTTTACGAGTGGTGTACCGATAACGGCTTGACGCCTTATGTGGCGGTGCGCGTCGACGATACGGTGCGGGTCCCGCGTGAGTACGTCAAGGACGGGGAAATCGTGCTCAACATCAGCATGGACGCCACCAGCGCCTTGAAGCTGGGCAATGACTACATCGAGTTCAAGGCCCGGTTTGCCGGTGTGGCGCGCGACATCCTGGTCCCGCTGAACCGGGTCATGGCCATCTACGCGCGTGAAAGTGGGCAGGGCATGGCCTTCACGCTGGACGAGGAGGGGCAACTTCCTGCATCTGTCGGCGATGAAGCCGGCGCCGCCGGGCTCCCTGAAGAGGCGGGTCCGGGGGGCGCTCCCTTGGGGGTGCTGACCCCTGTGGCATCGACCGATGTGGTGGAGGGTGATGAGCCTGAGCCGCCGCCCAAGCCTGGAACGGGCCGTCCGGCCCTCAAGCGCGTCAAGTAAGTCCGGTTGGTCAGGGGCAGAACCGGTGCCTGCCGGGCCTGGCTGTGAGCGCCTACAGTAAAATTGCCAGCGTGCCGATTTAGCTCAGTTGGTAGAGCAACCGCCTTGTAAGCGGTAGGTCGTCAGTTCGATTCCGACAATCGGCACCACTCTATTCATAGTCTGGTCTAGGTACGATTCCTGCTATCCCTTTGAACTGGGGATTTGTACTTTGAGCCGAATTGCGCTAATCTGCCACCCTTTGGTGCGCAAGTGGGCCTCCATCGCCGGCAGGAGTTGGCGAATCTTGGCGGCAGCGGCATTGCTGTTAACAATCAGACACCAAATCGAATCGTCGATCGGTCCGGCCGTGACCGCAGAGCGCAACGCGGTCGGTATCATTGCCTCAACAGCCTTGAGCCGAGCGACAGAGTCCTTGCTGAGTTCACTCAGCCGGGCCAGCATGGGCGAGTCCTGTGTTGCCTGCAGCAGCGTGACTGACTGATGGCGGCGGGTCGTCATTCGAGGGTGGGTTGAGAAGGAATAAAGATGCATTTGATTATCACGGATGCATGGCTGGCCAAAAGCCGTGCGATACATCTGAGTGGTACCAAGCTGCTGCTGGCCGGCCTGAGCCTGTCTTTTGCATTGATGCTGGTGGCCGCCGGCCTTTACCACTGGGTGTTCCTGAAAGGTGCCCGCGAGGGCTGGCCGGTGATCGGCGCGCTCGTCAAGCTGGTGGTCAAAGACGAATTTGCCCTGCGCGACCGTTTCATGCGCGAAAACCTCGATGTCATGGCGCGCCGCCTTGGCGAGATGCAGGCCAAGCTGCTCCAGCTGGAATCGCTGGGGGAACGCGTTTCCGGTCTGGCCGGTATCAACCCTGCCGATATCAAGGCCAAGCCGGGTCAAGGTGGCGCTCTGGTGTCTGGTCGCCCACTGACCATGGAAGAGCTTCAGAACACCCTGGCCGATCTGGACCGGTTGACCGGGCAACGTACCGACCTCATGTCGGTGGTGGAATCCCGCCTGTTCGAGCAAAAAGTCCGCAACATGATGATCCCGACCCAGCATCCCGTGGCCTTCGGGGGGGCCGGCTCAGGCTTTGGCTGGCGTATCGACCCCTTCACGGGGCGTTCGGCCTTGCATACCGGTATCGACTACCAGTCTTCGGTCGGCACGGCCATCCTCGCCGCTGCCGGCGGTGTGGTGGTGACGCAGGAATTTCGCCCCGACTACGGCAATATGATCGAGGTTGATCATGGCAAGGACCTGATCACCCGGTACGCCCATGCCTCCAAGGTGCTGGTCAAGAAGGGCGACCTGATCAAGCGGGGGCAGAAGATAGGCGAAGTGGGTACCACCGGCCGCTCGACTGGTCCGCATCTGCATTTCGAGGTCCTGGTCCGAGGCGTGCCCCAGGATCCCCACAAGTTCATGAATGCCAGCCGCAGCCTGCCTGCACAGCAGCTTGCCCTGGCACCGGCGGCGGTACCCGTCCCGAACCCGGCTCCTGTCAGGGCAGCGGTACCGGTGCTTGCGGTGGTCGCCCCCAAGCCCCCCGTTCAGCCTGCGCCTGTGATCTTGCCGGCCAAAGCGGTCGTGGCGCCCCTCCACGTGCCATCCCCTGGCACCACACAGTCTCCTTCTGTCACACCTCCCCAGGCTGCTGCGCCCACTGCACCGGCTGCAGCCGTACCTGCTGCCCCGGCGGCACCGTCGATGGCTGCAACCCCGTGATGGCGGGCCAGACCCTATTCCCTGCCCCCGCCACCCAAGCGGCGCAAAGGTAGAATCAAGCGCTTCGCGCTCCCGTTGCCACCAAGCGACGGGGATAGCTGTCGCCTTAGCTGGGTGACATCATCTCTAGACTGATAAGGATTGCACGGCTCCGCCGGTTTTTGAACCGACAGGGCGGTGCGGCGTTCATGGGCATCAACATCCTCACCAAAATATTTGGCAGCCGCAACGACCGGTTGCTCAAGCAATACCGCGGCGCGGTCGTCCGCATCAATGCGCTGGAACCGGAGTTCGAGAAGCTGAGCGATGCCGCTTTGCAGGCCAAGACCAACGAATTCCGCGAGCGCATCACCCGTGGGGAAAGCCTGGAGGCCTTGCTGCCGGAGGCATTTGCCGTTGTCAGGGAGGGCTCCAAGCGCGTCATGAAGATGCGGCACTTCGATGTGCAGCTCATGGGGGGCATGTCCCTGCATCAGGGCAAGATCTCGGAGATGCGCACGGGCGAAGGCAAGACGCTGACCGCCACGCTTCCGGTCTATCTCAATGCACTGACCGGCAAGGGGGTGCATGTCGTCACGGTGAACGACTACCTCGCCAACCGGGATGCCAAGTGGATGGGGCGCCTGTACAACTTCCTGGGCTTGACGGTGGGCGTGAACCTGCCGCAGATGTCACGCCAGGAGAAGCAGGCAGCCTACCAGGCTGACATCACCTACGGCACCAACAACGAATACGGGTTCGACTACCTGCGTGACAACATGGTCTACGAGGTGGTGGACCGGGTGCAGCGGGGTCTGAACTACGCCATCGTCGACGAGGTCGACTCCATCCTGATCGACGAGGCACGCACGCCGTTGATCATCAGCGGCCAGGCAGAAGACCACACGGCCATGTACGTGGCCATCAACAAGCTGGTACCAAGCCTGACGCGCCAGGAGGGCGAGGCCGATCCCCGTACCGGCGAGGGCGTGACCAAGCCCGGCGATTTCACGGTCGATGAAAAAAGCCACCAGGTTTTCCTGACCGAGATGGGGCACGAGAAGGCCGAGGCTCTGCTGACCCAGGCCGGCCTGCTGCCCGAGGGCGCCAGCCTCTATGACCCGGCCAATATCACCCTGGTTCACCATCTCTATGCCGGTTTGCGGGCGCGGCATCTCTACCTTCGCGACCAGCACTACGTGGTGCAGAACGGTGAGGTGGTCATCGTCGATGAGTTCACCGGTCGCCTGATGACGGGCCGACGCTGGAGTGAAGGTTTGCACCAGGCCGTTGAAGCCAAGGAAGGCGTGGCCATTCAGGCCGAAAACCAGACCCTGGCTTCTATCACTTTCCAGAACTATTTCCGCCTCTACGGCAAGCTGGCCGGCATGACCGGCACGGCCGACACCGAGGCCTACGAGTTCCAGGAAATCTATGGCCTGGAGACGGTGGTGATTCCGCCGAACCGGCTGAGCCGGCGTGACGACCAGCTTGACCGTGTCTACAAGAGCACAAGGGAGAAGTACGAGGCGGCGATAACGGATATCCGTGAATGCTACGAGCGCGGTCAACCCGTGCTGGTGGGCACGACGTCGATCGAGAACTCCGAGATCATTGCGCAGCTGCTGGAAAAGGCCAAGCTGCCGCACCAGGTACTCAACGCCAAGCAGCATGCGCGCGAAGCAGACATCATCGCCCAGGCCGGCCGGCCCAAGATGATCACCATTGCCACCAATATGGCTGGCCGCGGTACCGACATCGTCCTGGGGGGCAACGTTGAGAAAAGCATTGAGCTCATCGAGGCCGACGAGGCGCTGGATGCCGGCGCCAAGCGGCAGAAGATCGATGCCCTGCGTGTCCAATGGAACCAGGACCACGAGAAGGTGGTGGCTCTGGGTGGTTTGCGCATCATCGCCACCGAACGCCATGAGTCGCGCCGTATCGACAACCAGCTGCGCGGTCGCTCCGGCCGCCAAGGTGACCCCGGCTCTTCGCGCTTTTACCTGAGCCTGGACGATGCGCTGATGCGCATTTTTGCCGGCGACCGCGTGCGCGCCATCATGGACCGGCTCAAGATGCCTGACGGCGAGGCCATCGAGGCCGGCATCGTCACGCGCAGCATCGAGAGCGCCCAGCGCAAGGTCGAGGCCCGCAACTTCGATGTCCGCAAGCAGTTGCTCGAATACGATGACGTCGCCAACGACCAGCGCAAGGTGATCTATCAGCAGCGCAATGCCATCCTTGATGCAACGGATCTGGCCGCCCAGATAGCTTCCTTGCGCGAGGGCTGTTTTACGGATCTCGTGCACCAGTTCGTGCCTGAAGAGTCCGTCGAGGAGCAATGGGATATTGCTGCGCTTCAGAAGGTGCTGCATGACGAATGGCAACTCGAGGTCAGCTTGCAGAAGCTGGTGCAGGATGCCAGCGCGATCAGCGACGACGATATCCTCGAAGGCGTGACCACCGCCGCGCACGCGGCCTACGCCGCCAAGGTGGAGCAGGTGGGGGCTGGCAATTTCACCCAGTTCGAACGCATGGTGCTGCTGCAAAGCATAGACACCCATTGGCGTGAACACCTGAGCGCGCTGGATTACTTGCGCCAGGGTATCCATCTGCGCGGTTACGCCCAGAAGCAGCCGAAGCAGGAATACAAACGAGAGGCTTTTGAGCTTTTCGGCCAGTTGCTGGATTCGGTCAAGAACGAGGTCACACGCGTGCTCATGACGGTTCGCGTGCAGTCCAGCGAGCAGATCGAGCAGGCGGCGGAGGCCATGGAGAGCAAGGCCGAGCACATCGCCAATGTCACCTATACCGCGCCGACCGAAACCGGTGAGGTGGAGACCACAGTCGATACCGCGACCCAGGTGGCCGCCGTGCCGCGTGTCGGTCGCAACGAACCTTGCCCTTGCGGCAGCGGCAAGAAATACAAGCACTGCCACGGCAAGCTGAGCTGATCCAGCCACCTGACATTCCGATACGAGTTGCAAGATGCCCGTCAACCTGTCTGCACCCAATCCCGCGGAACTCTTCTCCATCGCCGGCGTGCGTATCGGCATTGCCGAAGCCGGTGTGCGCAAGGCCAATCGCAAGGACCTGACGGTCGTATTGCTGGACGAGGGGGCTTCGGTTGCGGGGGTGTTCACCCAGAACCGGTTTTGTGCCGCGCCGGTCCAGGTGTGCCGTGAGCACCTGGCTGCGGGTCGTGGCATCCGTGCCATGGTGATCAACACTGGCAATGCCAATGCAGGGACTGGAAAGGAAGGCCTCGCGCGTGCGCGCAGCACCTGTGCCGCACTGGCCCGGCATCTGAAGCTGCTGCCTGAACAGGTGCTGCCTTTCTCGACTGGCGTGATCATGGAGCAGCTGCCCTATGAGCGCATCGAGGCCGGACTGCCGGCAGCGCTGGCCGATGCACGTGAGGACAACTGGGTGCGCGCGGCCGAGGGCATCATGACCACGGACACCGTGCCCAAGGCCTTTGGTGCTCAAGTCACGATCGCCGGGGCCAAGGTCAGCATCACCGGCATCAGCAAGGGGGCCGGCATGATACGTCCCAATATGGCGACGATGCTGGGTTATATGGCGACCGATGCCCGTGTCAGTCCGGCCGTGATGCAGCAACTGGCACGCGAGTTGGCCGAGGGCTCGTTCAACCGTGTGACGGTCGATGGGGACACCTCGACCAACGATTCTTTTGTGGTCATGGCGAGCAACAAGGCCGCCCACCTCGTGATCGAGTCACTGGACAGCACCGAAGGCCGGCAGTTGAAGGCCGCGATGCTTGAGGTAGCGCGCAAGTTGGCGCAAGCCATCGTGCGTGACGGCGAGGGTGCGACCAAATTCATCACCATCCGTGTCCAGGGTGGCAAGACCACCGAGGAGTGCCGGCTGGTGGCTTATGCCATCGCGCATTCGCCCCTGGTCAAGACGGCCTTCTATGCCAGTGATCCGAACCTGGGCCGCATCCTCGCCGCGGTGGGCTATGCCGGCATCGCGGATCTGGATCAGAGCCGTATCGACCTCTTCCTGGACGATGTGCATGTGGCGGTACAAGGGGGGCGCAACCCGTCCTACCGTGAGGAGGATGGCCAGCGCGTGATGAAGCAGAGCGAGATCACGGTGCGTGTGGTCCTGGGGCGCGGCCAGGCCGAGGATGCGGTCTGGACCTGTGACTTCAGCCATGAGTACGTGACCATCAACGCTGACTATCGCTCCTGATTTCCATGCAGTCCCAACTTGAACGCCTTCTGCTCCGTGCCGAGCACCTGATGGCGCGCATCGAATCCATCCTGCCGCAAGCCCTGAGCCAGCCTGACTGGACCGTGTCCATTGCCTATCGTTACCGCAAGCGCAGCTCGGGCCACGGGGTGATCGAGCCGATCCGCCATGTCGGCGAGATGAAGCTGGACCAGCTCAAGGAAATCGATCAGCAGAAGGAAAAGATCCAGCGCAACACCGAGCAGTTCGTACGTGGCCTGCCGGCCAACAATGTGCTGTTGACAGGGGCCCGCGGTACTGGCAAGTCTTCGCTGATCCGTGCCTGCCTGCACACCTATGCCGGGCAGGGTCTGCGCCTGATCGAGGTGGACAAGAGCGATATGGTCGACCTGCCCGACATCGTGGAGATCGTGTCGCAGCGCCCTGAGAAATTCATCGTGTTCTGTGATGACTTGAGCTTCGAGGATGGCGAGCCCGGCTACAAGGCCTTGAAGTCCATACTTGATGGCTCGGTATCGGCCACCACGGCCAATGTGCTGATCTATGTGACGAGCAACCGCCGTCACCTGCTGCCCGAGTACATGAAGGACAACCTGAGTTACAGCCACACCGACGATGGCGAGATCCATCCCGGTGAGGTGGTGGAGGAGAAGATCTCCCTCTCCGAGCGCTTCGGCCTGTGGGTCAGCTTTTATCCTTTCAGCCAGGATGAATATCTGAGCATCGTGGCGCAGTGGCTGTCATCCTTCGGTGTGGCGAGCCCTGCCATAGCAGCAGCCCAGCCCGAGGCCCTGGTCTGGGCGCTGGAGCGCGGATCGCGCAGTGGCCGTGTGGCTTACCAGTTCGCCAAGGATTACGCCGGCAAGCATACGGGCCAGGCATGAAACAGCCGCTGGTTGCCGATGGAAACCGACCGCGTGAGGGCGGCGTGGACCGGCCGGTGACCGAAGTCGCCGTTGGCGTGCTGATCCAGCCGGATGGACGCTTCTTGTTGACTTCCCGCCCCGAAGGCAAGGTGTACGCCGGCTACTGGGAGTTTCCGGGAGGCAAGCTGGAGATCGGTGAGAGTGTGCCCCAGGCCTTGCGCCGCGAACTGCACGAGGAGCTGGGCATCGATGCGCTGGAAATTCAGTCCTGGAAAACCGAGCTGGTGGACTATCCCCACGCGCTCGTACGGCTGAATTTCTGCAAGGTGACGGCCTGGCGCGGCGAGTTGCAGATGCGGGAGGCACAGTCTTCTGCCTGGGAGCAGCTGCCGGTGCGATCCATGCCGGTTCTGCCAGGCACTGTGCCGGTCCTGCAATGGCTGGCGCAGGAGCGCGGCTTCACGGGGGCTACGCATACCGAGGTCACCACGACCTGACGGTCTGGCGCAGGGGGAGCGGCCTACTGCAGCTTGGGGTCGCCGAATTCCTGGTCGTCCGGTGGCGCTTCGGCAGGCATGCGAAAGCTCTCGCTGGCCCAGGCCCCCATATCGATCTTCTTGCAGCGTTCACCGCAAAAGGGGCGATACGGATTGCTTTGAGCATAGACACTGTCTCCGCCGCAATTGGGGCAGGTGACCAGACGTGGTTTGGCGGGGGGGTGACTGTCGTCGGAGCCGGTCATGCTCAAGCTCACTGAAAGGATGGGACGCTCAGGAGCAGAGCGTCAGGTCGAAGGCGGCGTCCTGGTTGCTGGCGTGCAGCCGATCATCCTCATGCAACTGCATCAGGCGGATCGAGACGATCAGGCGGTTTCCACTGATCTCCGGGATCAGGCCGAGGGCGGGATCAATGCTCAAGCGCAGCAACTGGAAGGTGCGTCCCTGAGGCAGCGGCTGTTGGTACTGGCCACCCGGCGCCATGACCTTCTGTGCGACACCTGAGTCGCGCAGCAGGGTCAGCAGCAGGCTGATGGCATCGGCCAGAGGGGTCAGCGTGGCGATCCAGCGTTGCAGGTCAGCGCGGCGCTTCTCCCCGGTTTCGTGCTGCCAGGCGTAATAGGCTGGCAGATCGAAGGCGCAGGTCCCGCCCGGGATACCGATGCGGCTGCGTATGCTCATGAGCCAGTCGTTTTCGGTAAGGTGGTGCCCGGCCTTTCCCGTCAGACTGGTGAGCTGGTTGTAGCATTGTTCAATCTGTTGCAGAACCTCATCAAGCACGGTCTGGGCGATGCTCGGATTACCTCGATAGCCGTTCAGGACCTGCTTCTGGCGATCCAGGTCGCGCAGCACATCGGCCTTGAGGTCGGCGCGGGCGCCCACGTCCATCACTTCAAAGAGGCTGGCCAGGGCGTAGTGGTGATCGAGCGCCTCGTCGCGTGCCACCAGATCCAGCAGACGGCGGAACAGGTTTTCCAGCCGCAGATAGGTCCTGATGCGCTCGTTGAAAGGGTATTCGTAGGTGATCACGCTGGTATTTCCCGACGCCGAATCATAGCCCGAAGCGGCTTGCCAACAGACCGACCAGGCGGGTGAGTTCAGGCAGGCTCAGACCATCGTTACAGATGACGTGATCGGCTGCATGCAGGCGCAGGCGGCGACTGGCTTGCTGCGCGATGATGTTCTCGACCTCGCCACGGCTCAGCCCGCTGCGCCGCATGACCCGCTCGATCTGGGTCTCGGGACCACAGTCCAGAACCAGTACTTGGTCGAGCTGGGCTCGCCAGCGGGCCGACTCGACCAGCAGAGGGATGTCAAAGACGATACAAGAGCGCTCGCCGTCGACGGCAATTTTCTCCTGGCGCCGGGTTTCCTGGCCCACCAAGGGGTGCACGATCTGTTCCAGCCGTTGACGTGCCGTGGGATCGCTGAAGGCCAGCGTACGCATCCGCTCACGGTCCAGGGCGCCTTCATCCGTAATGAATTCAGGACCAAAGGCCAGCCGGATGGCGTCGATGGCCGCGCCACCTGCCGCCGTGGTCTGGCGGGAGATGGCGTCGGCGTCGATGAGGACGGCACCATGCCCGGCCAGCATGCCTGCCACCGTGCTCTTGCCGCTGCCTATGCCGCCCGTGAGTCCGAGACGCGTCACGCCCCGCATGGTTCACAACCCGACAAAACGCAGGATGCTTTGCGGACCAAATATCATGGCGGTCAGTCCGGCGGCCGCCAGGAAGGGGCCGAAGGGCACATATCCACCCTCACGCAGGCCAGTGCTGAATTTCAAGGCGATGCCGATGATGGCCCCTATCACAGAGGCCATGAGGATGATGGGTACCAGTGCCATCCAGCCGAACCAGGCCCCCAACGCAGCATAGAGCTTGAAATCACCGAAGCCCATGCCTTCCTTGCCGGTGATCAGCTTGAAGCTCCAGTAGACCGACCACAGCGACAGATAGCCCGCCACGGCACCCCAGAGTGCATCGGGCAGGGTGACGTTACTCCATTTCAGCGCAGCGACCATGAGGCCGACCCACAGCAGCGGCTGGGTAATGCTGTCGGGCAGCAGGGTGGTATCCCAGTCGATCAGTGCCAAGGCAAGGATCGCAGCTGAAAAGCCGCACCAGGCCAGTCCGGTTGCCGTGCCACCCCAGTGCCAGATGCAATAGAAGAACAGCGCCCCTGTGCCAAGTTCGACCAACGGGTAACGCGGGCTGATGCGCGTGTCGCAAGCCGAGCATTTGCCCCGCAGGAAGAGGTAGCTCAGTACGGGGATGTTCTCGTACCAGCTTATCTGGTGGCCGCATTTCTGACAGCGTGAACGCGGTACCAGGAGATTGAAAGTCTCGGCCGGCGGCATTTCCTTGCCGGCCAGTTCGGCGCACTCGGCCGCCCATTGCCGCTCCATGATCTTGGGCAGGCGGTAGATCACGACATTGAGAAAGCTGCCCAGCAGCAGCCCCAGCACGCCGGCCAGGCCGGCGTCGAACTCCTGTGAGACCAGCATCAGACCACCTGGCCCAGCTTGAAGATGGGAAGGTACATCGAGACCACGATGCCACCGATCAGGCCACCGAGGAACACGATAATGATAGGTTCCATCAGGCTGGACAAACCTGCCACCATGTCGTCAACCTCGGCCTCGTAGAAATCGGCGGCCTTGCCCAGCATGTGGTCGATCGAGCCGGACTCCTCGCCGATGGCACACATCTGCAGCACCATGGTCGGGAACAGGTGCACATTGGTCATGGCTGCCGTCAGACTGGTGCCGGTGGAGACCTCGTGCTGAATCTTGACCGTTGCTTCCTCGTATACAGAGTTGCCCGAGGCGCCTCCCACCGAGTCCAGGGCTTCCACCAACGGTACCCCGGCCGCGAACATGGTGGCGAGCGTACGTGTCCAACGCGCAATGCAGGACTTGTCGATCAGCACGCCGAAGACCGGTACCTTCAGCATCAGCCGGTCCATGACCTGCTGCATCCTGCGGTTGCGTCGCCAGGCTTGGAAGAAGAAATAGAGACCGCCGCCGATTCCGCCGAAAATCAGCCACCACCAGGCAACGAAGAACTCGCTCATGGCGATCACAAAAAGCGTCGGGGCAGGAAGGTCGGCGCCGAAAGAGCTGAACACCTGCTTGAAGGCCGGGATCACGAAGATCATGATCACCGCAACCACCACGAAGGCTACCACCACCACCGAGATGGGGTACATCAGGGCCGATTTGATTTTCTGCTTGATGGCCTGGGTCTTTTCCATGTAGACCGCCAAGCGGTCCAGAAGCTGGTCCAGGATACCGGCAGCTTCCCCGGCCTCAACCAGATTGCAATACAGGTTGTCGAAGTAGATCGGGTATTTGCGGAAGGCCGTACTCAGGGATGTGCCGGTTTCGACGTCATTGCGGATGTCGTTGAGCAGGCGCGTCACACTGGGGTTGGCGTTGCCGCGGCCCACGATATCGAAAGCCTGCAGCAGGGGCACACCGGCCTTCATCATGGTGGCCAACTGGCGTGTGAACAGGGTCAGATCTTTGCCGGTGATCTTCTTGCCCGAGCGCAT
>JBEIPS010000213.1:0-1599 GCA_040376915.1 Hylemonella sp. | reverse complement strand
TCCGCCACCTATGCGGGACGCTGCCCTGGACCTGATGGACAATGCTGTAAGCAGAGATTTCCGCCCTTGCTGCCGGCCCGAGCTGCCGTCACACTGGCACCACCCGCGACCCGAGGATGCCCCCATGTCCGATCTTTCCGAATTCTTCCAGTCCGTCAAGCTGCCGGTGATGCCCGAGGTGGCGCACGCCCTGATCCGCACCCTGCACGACGAGGATGTTTCCATCGGCCAGGTGCGTGACCTGATCGCCAAGGACCCGGTGCTCACGGCCAAGGTGCTGCGCAGCGCCAACAGCGCGGCCATGGGCATGCGCCGCGAGATCGGCACGCTGGACGCGGCCATCGCCATGGTGGGCCTGTCGCAGGTGCGCACGCTGGCGCTGACGGCCTGCATGAACGTGGCCTTCCCCGTGGTGCCCGGCCTGGACCGCACCGAGTTCTGGCGCAACAGCATGGCCTGTGCCGGTTATGCCCAGTGGCTGGCCGGCGGCATCGGCCTGGACGTCCAGCAGGCCTGGCTGACCGGCATGATGCTGCGCCTGGGCGAGCTGCTGATCGTGCAGGCCAAACCCGCCAGCCTGGCCGTGCTGGAACGCCAGCCGCAGATCCCCGGCGACCGCTGGGCCCGCGAGCTGCAGCTGCTGGGCTTCACCGAGGCCCAGGTCACGGCCGAGCTGGCCCACCGCTGGCATTTCCCGCCCGAGATCGTGCGCGGGCTCAACACCGCTTCGGCCCCCCTGGCCTCGACCCCGCTCTCGCAGCTGGGGGGTGTGGTGCACCTGGCCAGCCGCCTGGCCGACATGGCCTTCAGCGACCCGGACATCGTGGAAGCGCTGCCGCAGGAGGTGGTCGCCGCGCTGGACCTGAACCTGGACTGGATGCGCAAGAAGCTGCCCGAACGCGAGAGCTTCTTCGACATTTCCACGCTCTGAGCGCCCGTGCCGCCCACGGCTGCCGCCGGCGGTCCGTGACAGGCAGGCCAAACGGTCTAGCTCCCATGGCCTAGGCCTCTTGTTCTATTTATTGATTCGCCCTGCGTTCCTACACTCGCCGCAGGCTGGCAAGACCCAGCCCAGGCCTGTACACACAAGGAAACGCAATGCGCTGGATCACACCGCCCTGCCCCACGTCCCTTCAGCGGCCACAACGGTCCGTACTGCGCGGCGGACTGACCGCTGTTGCCCTGATCCTGCTGGTCGCCTGTGGTGGCGGCGGAGGCGGTGGCGGCAACACGACCGCCAGGAACTGGCAAACCGCCGCCCTGCTGGAAACCAGCGACTACGGCGATGCGCAACATGTGCAACTGGCCATGAACGCCAGTGGCAGCGCCATCGCTGTCTGGGAGCAGGTGGATATCACCAACACCATGAGCATCTATGCCCGCTACTACAGCCCGCAGGCTGGCTGGGGGGCGGTGACGCAAATCGAAGCCGGGACCGAAGTGGCCGGGAACCCGGCGGTGGCCATCGATGCCAGCGGCAAGGCTATCGCCGTATGGGAGCAGTTCGACGGCCTGCGCACCAATATCCAGACCAACCGCTACGACCCCGGCAGCGGCTGGAGCGGCGAGCAACTGCTGGAGACCACCAACGTGGGCGAT
>JBEIPS010000050.1:0-17963 GCA_040376915.1 Hylemonella sp. | reverse complement strand
GTGGTGCTCAAGGTGGACTGGAACGGCTTGGTGAAGTACCAGGGTAGAAAATTCAAGGTCTCCAATGCCTTGCACCGCCTGCCCATTGCCCTGCGAGCCGATCCTATCCGGGACGGCTGTTTCGATGTGTTCTTCTGCCAACACCGCTTCATGCGCCTGGACATGAGCGGAAAGATGACTTCCAATTGACCGGCCAAGGTGTTTCCTATGTCCCCGAACACCTGTTTCCTATGTCTCCGGTCCATACAGCGAAGCAAGAAAAGTGAGTGCGCTGTCGGGCGCATCACCCGACACCAAGCCCATCACCGGGACGAGACCCGGCTTGCCACGCCGGCACAGGCCTCACCCCAAAGAAAGTCAGTACAGAGCCAACGCTTCCAGACACCGCCTCTTGTGCATCTCCCCCTGCTCAGGCGGCAATTCCAGACCAGGCAAACGCAGGCCGTAATCCAGTTCCTGGGCCTCCGCCAACAAGACCCAGGCGCACAAGCGTGAGAGGCGGTGCTCCAGCGAGGCACCCTGGGTTTCCGCGAGGTCGAACCAGAGCTGGAAGTGTTGCGCCTGCAGGCTGTCGCGGCTGACCAGTTCATCGGTCTTGGCGGCTTTTTTCCAGACGATGCTCTTGAGCGGGTCACCGCGGCGGTAGGGGCGTACGCCGTCGAACTCGCTGCTGGCCACGTGGCGTGCAGCGCTGCCGCCGCTGCTGTGGGGCTGGCCGTCGGGCAGTGAGGGGGGGGATGGTTCGGCCCGGGGGTAGACCAGCACCGTGCCGGCCGTGCGCCAGAGGGTCCAGACGCGGAAGATGCCCAGGGGAAAGCGGGTCTCGGCCGTGAGCATGGGCAGGGTGTGACGGCCGCGCGTGAAGTAAGGCAGCACCAGTTCCAGGTCGGTGCTGCCCTGGCTGGGTACGTCACACCAGACCCAGGGCGCATGGGGATCTTCTCCGTAGACGCGCAGGCCGATGCCATAGCGTGGCGCCGAGCGTGCATTGTGCAGGCTGATGCGCAGCTTGCTGGGCGCATCTGCATGGTGGGCTTCGACGGGGTGCAGCACCAGGGTGAGGCCGCTCAGCGTGCCGTGCGAGATGTAGGTGCTGACGATGGCGCTGCCGCCCAGCAGAAAAGTGAGCAGGTAGCCCAGATTGAGCTGGTAGTTGATGGAGGCCACCAGCAGAACCAGCAGGGTGCCGGCCAGCATGAAGCCGGCGCGTGTGGGCAGGATGTAGACGTTGCGCTGGGTCAGCGTGAGGGAGTCGTTGCTGGGCAGGCGCGCCTGCCACCAGCGGCGAAATCTTGCGCGCACCAGGGCCGCCGGGTTCCATGTGCGGGCCACCGTGGCGCCGGCTTCGCCGGGCCACTGGCGACGCCCCCTTGAGGGGGAGGCGCCGGAGGCGCTTCGGGGGGGGGCCATGGTGTCAGGGCAGAGGCACGGCTTCCAGCATGGCGCGCACCTGCTCCAGCGGGCCGCGGCCGGCGCTGGCCACGGGAACCAGGCGGTGGGCCGTGGTCTGCGGCAGGATGGCCTGCAGGTCGTCGGGGGCCACGTAGTCCCGCCCGCTCAGCAGGGCCTGGGCCTTGGCGGCGCGCAGCACGGCCAGGCCCGCGCGGGGCGAGAGGCCCTGCACGAACCAGCGGCCGTTGCGCGTGGCGGCGATCAGGTCCTGCAGATAGTCCAGCAGGGGCGGCGCGGCGTGCACGGCCTGCACCTGTTGCTGCAGGGCCTTGAGCTCCTCGGAACTCAGCAGGCCGGGCAGGCGGTCCACCATCTCGCGCCGGTCGCTGCCGGAGAGCAGCGCGCGTTCGGAGGCGCGGTCCGGATAACCCAGCGAGATGCGCATGAGGAAACGATCGAGCTGGGACTCGGGCAGGGGATGGGTGCCCAGCTGTTCCTGCGGGTTCTGCGTGGCGATGACGAAAAAAGGTACGGGCAGGGGGCGGGTCTCGCCCTCGATGCTGACCTGCTTTTCTTCCATGGCTTCGAGCAGGGCGCTTTGGGCCTTGGGGCTGGCCCGGTTGATCTCGTCGGCCAGCAGCACCTGCGCGAAGATGGGGCCGGGGTGGAAGACAAAGGCGTTCTGGTTGCGGTCGTAGATGGACACGCCCGAGAGATCGCTGGGCATCAGGTCGGCCGTGAACTGCACGCGCGAAAACTGCAGACCGAAACTGCGTGACAGCGCGTGGGCCAGGGTGGTCTTGCCCACGCCGGGCGCATCCTCGATCAGCAGGTGGCCACCCGCCAGCAGGCAGGCCACGCCGTCCTGCACCTGGGCCGGTTTGCCCACGATCACCGTGTTAAGCTGATCCAGCAATAATTTGAGTTTGGCTTGTGCATCCATGGCATGACCATAACTGAAAACCCAAGGAGACGGGTGCCGTCATGAGCAAGACCGGATTTTTTACCCACCGTGATTGCCGCAAGCATGAGATGGGACCGGGCCACCCCGAGTGTCCCGAGCGGCTCGATGCCATCGAGGACCGGCTGCTGGCCTCAGGGCTGGACCTTGCGCTGACGCGCCTCGAAGCGCCACTGGCCTCGGTCGAGGAGATGGAGCTGGCCCACGGGCGCATGCACATCGCTGCGCTGCGCGGCCTGAGCGCCTCCCTGATCGAGGAAGTCGAGGCCGGCGGTCCGAGTTACGCGCACGTCGATCCCGACACCGCCATGAACGTCAACTCCTGGAACGCCATCCTGCGCGGCGCCGGGGCCGCGATGGCGGCCACCGATGCGGTGATGGCCGGTGAACTGGAGAACGCCTTCTGCGCCATCCGCCCGCCGGGTCACCATGCCTGCCGCGACAAGGCCATGGGTTTCTGCTTCGTCAACAACGTCGCGCTGGCGGCCAAGTACGCGGTGGAGCGCCATGGTCTCAAGCGCGTGGCCATTGCCGACTTCGACGTGCACCATGGCAACGGTACCGAGGACATCGTGGCCGACGACGGGCGCATCCTGATGGTGAGCATCTACCAGCACCCCTTCTATCCGCACGGCGGTGCGCGGCCGGACACCGACACCATGGTGAACGTGCCCGTGCCAGCCTATACCAAGGGCATGGACGTGCGCGAACTGATCGAGTTGCTGTGGATGCCGCGCCTGGAGGCTTTCAAGCCCGAGATGATCTTCATCAGTGCCGGTTTCGACGCGCACCGCGAGGACGATCTGGGCCAGCTGGGCCTGGTGGAAGCGGACTACGCCTGGATCACCGAGCGCCTCATGGCTGTGGCACGCCGCCATGGCAAGGGGCGCATCGTGTCCTGTCTGGAAGGGGGCTACAACCTCAGCGCGCTGGGTCGCAGCGTGGAGGCGCACTTGCGCGCGCTGGCTGACGTCTAGCTCACCCCCAGGCGCCGCTTTCTACGTTCGCTTCGCCACTTCCTTGCAGGGGCAACGCCAGCGGCCCGGCAAGGCCGGTTCCACGGCGTTTCGCGACCAGTCCACCACACGCTTTGCCGGTCACCACGCGATATAGGCGTAGCCCTTTTCCTGCAGTTCCATGAGGGCTGCGGCGCCGACCTCCTCGACCTTGACGAAATCCAGCATGTCGGCTTTCTCCCAGCCCAGGCTGTGCATGGTGTTGCCGCAGGCGATGAACTCGATGCCGTAGGACTCGCTCATGCTGCGCACGCGCTGCTGGTGGACCTTGGACACGGCGCGCTTGGGCTGTTTGGCCAGCAGGTGGATGCCCGGGCCCCAGGCCACGACGGTGATGGCCACGTCGTCCACGTATTTCTTGAGCATGGCGCCGATGGAGTTCAGGATGGCCTCCTGGTGCTCGGGCTCATGGTGGTTGAGCTGGTAGACGATCTTGTGCGGCGGGCCGTCAGCCGCGGCGGCATGAACGGGAAGCGCGGCGCCGGCCGCGGCCGCCGCCGCGACGGCGCCTAGCAACTGGCGGCGGGCCAGGGGTGTGGGCTGGGACATGGGGTAGGTTCTCCGTGGGTTCCACCATAGCGTAGCCTATGCCGAGTCGGGTTTCCGCTGTAATCCGGTGAAAGTACCGGAGGTCTGGTGGACGTGGCACGCCCTTGGGGCAAAGGGGCACACCTTTCAGGCCTCGCTGGCGGCCGCAGCGCCAGCGGCAATATTGCACGATCCTTCCATGGACCGACGACGACCCGCCCATTCCGGTGTCAATTCGACCTTGCGCTGCTACCATGCTGCATATCGCGAGTGCAGAAACTGTGGAAACGAAAATGAACATCGTTGCACGTCAGCTGAAGAAGCTGGACGCCGGTGCGCGTCTGGTTGTCGGCTACTTCGTCGCAGTCATGCTGGTTTTTGGCCTGTTCGCCTGGAGCGTTGGATTCTTCACGTCCAGCTTGCTTGAGCAGCGCACGGCCAGGAATCTTCTTGCCTTGTGCAAGGCGGTCGGCGATCAGGCCGGCGACGCGGCGCAGCTCAGCAGCCGCATTCGAGGCCTGAACGCCAGCGGTGCCGGCCGTTTCTACGTGATAGACGCGGATGACGGCAAAAGCATCGAGCTGAATGGTCCTGCCGAGGACATGAAGTCCATCAAGGTCATGCTCGCCAGGAAGGAGGGCACCTTGCGCTACGAGTCCGTCGCCGGCCGCAGCGTGCTGGCGGTCTTCACGCCCGTCAAGGGCCGGAACTGGATCGTGGTTGGCGAGGCCGACCTCCGGGACATCAACGACGAGGCCGCAGCCCAACGCAGCATCGCTCTGGCAGTGGCGCTGGTGGCATTGGTCTCGCTCGCGGTCATTCAATACGCCGTCTTCCGCCGCAGGATCAGCAAACCCCTGGCCGTGGCGACGCAAGCCGCCAGCAAGCTGTCGGCAGGCGACTTGACCACCCGCGTCGACGCCTCACGCGACGATGATATCGGGCTGCTGCTGAAATCGATCAATGGCATCGGGCAAGGCCTGGCCAACGTCATCTGGAACATCCGCCACGGGGCTGAAACACTGGCCGTTGCCACCGGTGAAATTGCTGCCGGAAATCACGATCTGGCCTTGCGCACCGAACAGCAGGCCCAGGCCCTGGTCAAGACCGCGACGTCCATGGAAGAGATGACCGCGACCGTCAAGGGCAACGCCGACAATGCCCGCCGGGCCCTTCAGCTCGCCCGTGCGGCGTCGGAGGTCGCCGGCAGGGGGGGCGCTGTTGTGGGCAATGTCGTTCATACGATGGACTCCATCAACCAGTCATCGGAGAGGATCGTCGACATCATTGGCGTCATCGACGGCATCGCATTTCAGACCAATATCCTGGCGCTCAATGCAGCCGTTGAGGCCGCACGAGCGGGTGAGCAGGGCCGGGGCTTCGCCGTTGTCGCCGCCGAGGTGCGCAATCTGGCGCAGCGCAGTTCTGCCGCAGCGCAGGAAATCAAGGCGCTGATCGACGCTTCGGTCCAGAGCGTGCGCAACGGAAGCGAGCAGGTGGCGCAGGCGGGCGCAACGATGCAGGAGGTTGTCAGCAGCATCCAGGGTGTGTTCACGATCATTGACGAGATCACCACGGCCAGCCAGGAACAGAGCACAGGCATCGCGCAGGTCAGTCATGCCATGTCGCAGATGGATCAGGGCACGCAGCAGAACGCCGAAATGGTGAAGCAGGCAGTGCGCGCTGCGGATGCCTTGAAGGTCCAGACCGGCGAACTGAACAATACGGTCAGTGTCTTCAAGATCAAGACCGCCCAGCACGGATCGAGGGAAGAGGCGATGGCGATGGTCGAGCAGGCGATCAGTTCATTGGCTGAAAACGGCCGTGAAGAAACGTTTGCGGAAATCAGCAACAAGCTGGGCCGGTTCTGCGACCGCGACCTGTACGTGGTCGTTTACGACATGAGCGGAAGAAACCTGGCCCATGGTGCCAATGTGGCGAATGTCGGCAAGGACATGATCGATTCCAAGGACGGCGCAGGCAATCTGTTCATCCGGGAACGGATCGCGATCATTCAGAACCACGGACGAGGGTGGCAGGACTACATGTTCCTGAACCCGGTTTCCAAACAGATGGAGGCCAAGTCCATGTATCTTGACCGCCATGACGATCTGATCGTCGGTTGTGGCGTCTACAAGTCCTAGGGGGCGTCTGTGCGCTGGCGGGCGAGGCCAGGTTCCGGCGGCCATCGGTGAAAATCCCTGACATGACCGAACTCCAAAATCTCCTGCACGATCTGGGCGGCGCGCGCGTCTGGGTCGAAGTACTGGTCCTGCTGGCCTGCCTGGCCCTGGCTTATGGCGTGGCGCGTTATGCGCGGCGTGGGCAGGGTGCCGATTCGGTCTGGTTTGGCCGCCATGTGTTGGACGGCCTGCTCTTCCCGGTACTGGCCCTGGTGCTGATCTATGCCGCCCGTTATGGCGTGGCCCAATACCAGACGGTGGCCGTGCTCAAGGTGGCGCTGCCCATCTTCACCTCGCTGGCCGCCATCCGCCTCTTTGTGCAAGTGCTGCGCTCGTCCTTCCCCCTGTCTTCCACCGTGCAGCTGATGGAGAGTTTCATCTCCTGGCTGGCCTGGGGCGCCGCTGTGCTCTGGATCACCGGCCTGTTGCCGGCCGTGCTGGAGGAACTGGACGCCATCCACCTGCTGTTCGGCAAGTCGCGTGTCAGCGTGCGCACCCTGATCGAAGGCACGCTGTCCTCGGGGGTGATGCTGGTGGTGGTCTTGTGGATCTCGGCCACCATCGAAAGACGCATCCTGCGCGAGGCGGTGGGCGACCTGTCCATCCGCAAGGTGGCGGCCAACGCCATCCGTGCCGTGCTCCTGCTGCTGGGCCTGCTGTTCGTGCTTTCGGCGGTAGGGGTGGACCTGACAGCCCTGTCGGTGATGGGTGGCGCGCTGGGCGTGGGCCTGGGCTTCGGCCTGCAGAAACTGGCAGCCAACTACGTCAGCGGTTTTGTCATCCTGCTGGAGCGTTCATTGCGCATCGGCGACATGGTGCGCGTGGACAATTTTGAAGGTGTAGTGACCGACATCAAGACGCGGTACACCCTGATCCGCTCGCTGGGCGGACGGGAATCGGTGGTGCCCAATGAGTTAATCATCACTCAGCGTGTGGAGAATCTATCCCTTGCCGATCCACGGGTACTCCTGACGCTGAACGTGTCTGTCGCCTATGACAGCGATGTGGAGCGCGTGCGCCAGATCCTGTGTGAAGCAGGCGCATCCTGCGAGCGCGTGCTCAAGGAGCCGGCGCCCGCGGCCTATCTAGCCAATTTCGGTGCTGATGGCCTGGAATTCTCGCTGGCGATCTGGATCATCGATCCGGAAAACGGCCAGCTCAGCCTGCGTTCGGAGATCAATCTGGCCATCCTGCAGGGCCTGCGCGAGGCGGGCATAGAGATTCCGTATCCCCAGCGTGTCGTCCACATGAAAGGCTGAGAGACCCCATGTTTCTCCGCGTATAATTCAAAAAAAGCACGACCGTTCGTTTTTATGTCGCGCTAGTGCCCGTCGCTGGAGGTGGGTGCGCCTAGAATCCCTCGGTTGACGTACACGTCAATCACAACAACCGAATTTTGCAACTAGCAGGAGTGGCTCCCATGAAAGTCCTGGTCCCCGTCAAGCGCGTGGTCGACTACAACGTCAAGGTCCGCGTCAAGTCGGATAACACCGGTGTGGATATCGCCAACGTCAAGATGAGCATGAACCCCTTCGACGAGATTGCCGTCGAAGAAGCCGTGCGTCTCAAGGAAAAGGGTGTGGTGACCGAGGTCATCGCCGTTTCCTGCGGCGTGGCCCAGTGCCAGGAAACCCTGCGCACGGCCATGGCCATCGGCGCCGACCGCGCCATCCTGGTCGAGACCGCTGAAGAGCTGCAGCCCCTGGCCGTGGCCAAGCTGCTCAAGGCCCTGGTCGACAAGGAACAGCCTGGCCTGATCATCCTGGGCAAGCAGGCCATCGACGACGATTGCAACCAGACCGGCCAGATGCTGGCCGCGCTGGCGGACCTGCCGCAAGCGACCTTTGCATCGAAGGTCGAAGTTGCGGATGGCAAAGCCAAGGTCACGCGTGAAGTGGATGGCGGCCTGGAGACGCTCTCCATCAGCCTGCCGGCTGTCATCACGACCGACCTGCGCCTCAATGAGCCGCGTTACGTGACGCTGCCCAACATCATGAAGGCCAAGAAAAAGCAGCTCGACATCCTCAAGCCGGAAGACCTGGGCGTGAACGTCGCCCCGCGCATCAAGACCCTCAAGGTCTCGGAGCCCCCGAAGCGCAGCGCCGGCATCAAGGTGCCCGATGTCGCTACGCTGGTCGCAAAACTCAAGAATGAAGCGAAGGTGATCTAAATGACCGCACTTGTTATTGCTGAACACGACAACACGTCCGTCAAGGGCGCGACCCTCAACACCGTGACTGCGGCCAAGGCCTGCGGTGGCGACGTCCACGTGCTGGTTGCAGGTCACAACGCTGCTGCTGCAGCAGCAGCAGCAGCCCAGATCGCTGGCGTGAGCAAGGTGATCCATGCCGACGGTGCCCAGCTGGGCCATGGCCTTGCCGAGAACGTCGCCGCCCAGGTGCTGGCCATTGCCGGCAACTACAGCCACATCCTGTTCCCGGCCACGGCCTCGGGCAAGAACGTGGCACCGCGTGTGGCCGCCAGGCTGGACGTGGGCCAGATCTCCGACATCACCAGGGTGGACAGTCCTGACACCTTTGAGCGCCCGATCTACGCCGGCAATGCCATCGCCACCGTGCAGAGCCTGGACGCCAAGAAGGTCATCACCGTGCGCACCACGGGCTTCGACCCGGCAGCCGCCACCGGTGGCTCCGCTGCCGTGGAAACCGCTGCGGCTGCGGCCGACAGCGGCAAGAGCAGCTTTGTCGGCTCCGAGATCGCCAAGAACGACCGCCCCGAGCTGACCGCCGCCAAGATCATCGTGTCCGGCGGACGCGCCCTGGGCTCGAGCGAGAAGTTCAACGAGGTCATGACCCCGCTGGCCGACAAGCTGGGGGCCGCGATCGGCGCGAGCCGCGCCGCGGTGGATGCGGGCTACGCGCCCAACGACCTGCAGGTCGGCCAGACCGGCAAGATCGTCGCGCCGCAGCTCTACATCGCCGCCGGCATCTCGGGTGCCATCCAGCATCTGGCCGGCATGAAGGACAGCAAGGTCATCGTGGCCATCAACAAGGACCCCGAGGCCCCGATCTTCTCCGTGGCTGACTACGGCCTGGAAGCTGACCTGTTCACGGCCGTGCCCGAGCTGGTCAAGGCGCTTTAAGTAGCAATCAAGGGCGTCACGGTGTGACGCCCTTTTTCTGACTCAGGAGGCTGGCATGCATCGCGTCTTTGCACTTCTGTGGATCGGTATTGGATTGTTTGCTACTCCATCAGCATGGGGCCAGTGGGGGCAGTCTTTCCCATTTGCATCGTCAGTGGAAGACTACCGAGACCTTAGTTTTTCAAAGGAACCTAAGGTGCTCGGCTTCTTTAGTGTTCTGGGCAACAACGTCTTCCGTCCTTCAGAAGGGCAAGGTCCGTTTCCAGCTGTCGTGCTCGTACATACCTGTGGTGGACTGGAGCCCCACATCAAAGACCGTGCCAAAGAGTTGGTAGCTGCTGGTTTTCTGGTGCTTGTTTTGGACTCACTGGGGCCCCGTGGATTGAGGCAGTGTGACGAGAGTGACAAGGCGAGACGCGCGCATATTGCGTTGATTGCGAAGGATAGCTATGACGCACTTGGCCATCTTGCTCAGTTGAAAGAAGTCGACTCCGACCGTGTTTACCTTGTCGGGTTTTCTTGGGGTGGGTTTGCAGCGTCCTTGGTGGCTAGTCCGGAAATTGCGCGTCAAATCGGAAGTGAGAAGCGATTTCGCGCTTCCGCAGGATGGTACGGTTCCTGCGCCTACACCAACCAGCGGGGTCTCTACAGACAATTTCTGCGGACCGATGCGGATCGTCCGGTGCTACTGCTCTTGGGTGGCAAAGATACGGAAACAACGACACCTGAGTGTCTGTCGCTTGTTGAGAAGATGAAGGCCGATGGGAAGCCCGTGACATGGCATGTGTACGAAGAAGCAAGCCATGCTTGGGACAAGAGTAATCCTCAGCGTGGTTATGTCTACAGCGCAGCAACGACCTCCGATGCGATGCAGAAGACTGTGGATTTTCTCCGTGGCAACTGAGTGAGTGATCAAACAATTTATTGCAAGGAAACAGGAACATGAGTTACACGGTGCCCATCAAGGACATGCTGTTCAACATCAAGCATCTGGCGCAGATCGACGAGATTGCGAAGTTGCCGGGTTTTGAGGACGCAGGCTACGACACGGCCCAGGCCGTGCTGGAAGAGGCGGCCAAGTTCAACGAGCAGGTCGTGGCGCCGCTCAACGTGGACGGGGACAAGAACCCTTCGAGCTGGAAAGACGGCAAGGTCACGACCACCCCGGGTTTCAAGGACGCCTTCCGCCAGTTCGGCGAGGGCGGCTGGCAAGGCCTGCAGCACCCGGCCGACTTCGGTGGCCAGGGCCTGCCCAAGACCATCGGCGCAGCCTGCATCGAGATGGTCAACAGCGCCAACCTGAGTTTTGCCCTGTGCCCGCTGCTGAGCGATGGCGCCATCGAAGCCCTGCTGACCGCGGGCAGCGACGAACTCAAGTCCACCTATCTGGAGAAGCTGGTGAGCGGCGCGTGGACCGGCACCATGAACCTGACCGAGCCGCAGGCCGGCTCCGACCTGGCCCTGGTGCGCAGCCGTGCCGAGCCGCAGCCCGACGGCAGCTACAAGGTCTTCGGTACCAAGATCTTCATCACCTATGGCGAGCACGATATGGCGGACAACATCGTCCACCTCGTGCTGGCCCGCGTGACCGGTGCGCCCGAAGGCATCAAGGGCATCAGCCTTTTTGTCGTTCCCAAGTTCATGGTCAATAAGGACGGCAGCCTGGGCGCGCGCAACGACGTGCACTGCGTGAGCATCGAGCACAAGCTGGGCATCAAGGCCAGCCCGACGGCCGTGCTGCAGTACGGCGACCATGGCGGCGCCGTGGGCTACCTCGTGGGCCAGGAGAACCGCGGCCTCGAGTACATGTTCATCATGATGAACGCCGCGCGTTACGCCGTGGGCATGCAGGGCATCGCGGTGGCCGAACGCGCCTACCAGCAGGCCGTGGCCTATGCACGTGACCGCGTGCAGAGCCGCCCGGTCGACGGTTCGCTCAAGACCAGTGCGCCCATCATCCATCACCCCGATGTGCGGCGCATGCTCATGACCATGCGCGCCTACACCGAGGGCTGTCGTGCCATGGCCTCTGTGGCGGCTGCGGCCTACGATGCCGCACACCACCACCCCGATGCCGAGGCGCGCAAGACCCACCAGGCCTTCTACGAATTCATGGTGCCCCTGGTCAAGGGCTACAGCACCGAGATGAGTCTGGAAGTCACGAGCCTGGGCGTGCAGGTGCACGGGGGCATGGGCTTCATCGAGGAAACCGGCGCGGCCCAGCACTACCGCGACGCCAAGATCCTGACCATCTACGAAGGCACAACCGCCATTCAGGCCAACGACCTCGTGGGCCGCAAGACCCTGCGCGACGGCGGCCAGACGGCCAGGGCGATTGCCCAGCAGATCGAAGGTACCGAAGCCGAGCTCAAGAAGAACGGCAGCGCCGATGCCCTGGCCGTGGCCAGGCGCCTGACAGCTGCACGCTTGGCCTTTGTCGACGCGGTCGACTTCATGGCCAGCGAGAAAGACCCGAATGCGGTCTACGCCGGCAGCGTGCCGTACCTCATGTTGGCTGGCAACCTGATGGCGGGTTGGCAGCTGGCGCGCGCGCTGCTGGTGGCCCAGGCCGAACTGGCCCGGGGCGAGGACGCGGCCTTCATGCAGAGCAAGATCACCGTGGCGCGTTTCTACGCCGAACACATGTTGAGCAAGGCCCCCGGCGCGCGCGACAGCATCGTCGAAGGTGCCGCCAGCGTGACTGCATTGGCTCTCGAAGCCTTCTGATTTTGCTATCTAATTAATAGCTATCCGGCTGTCGCTCGATTGACATCGACGGCAGCCGTTTTTCCTGAGAATGTCAGCTTTCCCCCGGAGACATGATGTCCAAGCTCCCCGCCGTTCTGCAGAACCTGCCCCTGCCCATCATCGGTTCGCCGCTTTTCATCATCAGCAACCCCAAGCTGGTGATCGCCCAGTGCATCGCCGGTGTGGTCGGCGCCATGCCCGCGCTCAACGCGCGCCCGGCGGCCCAGCTCGACGAGTGGCTGGCCGAGATCACCGAGGCCCTGGCCGCGCACAACAAGGCACACCCGGAGCGCCCCGCGGCACCCTTCGCCATCAACCAGATCGTGCACAAGTCCAACGACAGGCTCGAGCATGACATGGCGCTGTGCGTGAAGTACAAGGTGCCGGTCATCATCACCTCGCTGGGTGCGCGGGAAGAGATCAACCAGGCCGCGCACAGCTACGGCGGCGTGGTGCTGCACGACATCATCAACAACAGGTTCGCGCACAAGGCCGTCGAGAAGGGCGCCGACGGCCTGATCGCCGTGGCGGCCGGCGCGGGCGGCCATGCGGGTGTGAAGAGCCCCTTTGCGCTGGTGCAGGAAATCCGCCAGTGGTTCGACGGCCCGCTGGCTCTGAGCGGCTCGATTGCGAACGGCGCTTCAGTGCTGGCGGCGCAGGCCATGGGGGCGGACTTCGCCTATATGGGTACGGCCTTCATCGCCACCCACGAGGCCCGCGCGGTCGATGCCTACAAGCAGGCCATCGTCGAAGGCAGCTCGGACGATATCGTCTACAGCAACCTTTTCACCGGCGTGCACGGCAACTACCTGGCGCCCAGCATCCGTGCCGCGGGCCTGGATCCAGAGCAGTTGCCCGAGAGCGATCCGAGCAAGATGAACTTCGGCGGTGACGCCAAGAAGGCCTGGAAGGACATCTGGGGTTCGGGCCAGGGCATTGGTGCCATCACCCGGGTGCAGGGCGCGGCGGAGTTCATCGAACAGCTCAGGCGCGAGTACCGCGCCGCGCGCGCGCGTCTGCTGGAGGTTTCGGCCGGGGTCTGAAGCCGCAGGCTCTCAGGCGCAGGCTTCGACGCGGTCGCGCCCAGCCTGCTTGGCCTTGTACATGGCTTCGTCGGCGCGGCGCAGGCAGTCTTCGATGGACTGGTCCTGGGCCTTGAGCTCGGTGACGCCTGCGCTGAAGCGCAGATGCAGCATCTGACCGGCCACGGGGGTGGCCCTGTCGGTGATCGCCAGGCGCAGCCGCTCGGCCATGAGAGCGGCCCCGGCCAGCCCGGTGCTGGGCATGAGGATGGCAAATTCCTCGCCGCCGATGCGGGCCAGCAGGTCGCTCTCGCGCAGCAGGGCGCAGATTTTCTGGCTCAGCAGCTTGAGCACGTCGTCACCGGCGGCATGGCCATGCTGGTCGTTGATGTGCTTGAAGTGGTCGACGTCGATCAGCGCGATGGACAGGGGGGTGTGGTACCTGCGGCTGCGCATGAACTCCTGCTCGGCACGCTCGAAGAAGTAGCGCCGGTTGGCCACACCGGTCAGCGGGTCGTTGCGGGCCAGCTGTATGAGTGCGGCTTCGTGGTTCTTCTGCACCGTGATGTCGCGGAAGAACCAGACGCGGCCAAGGTAGTCCTCCTGCTCTCCGCGCAGCACGGTGGAGTGCCGCTCCAGCGTACGCCCGTCCTTGAGCTCGATCTCGCTGTGGTCCGTGAGCTGAGGGTTGTCATAGAGCTGGCGTACCCGCTCCAGGAAAGCGGCCGGGTTATGGACCCGGGCCACCACTTCGGCCAGCAGGGGGGCATCCGATTCCCCGATGGCGGTGCCGTCGGCCCGCATGTGCAACTGGCCGGTGGCGATGTCCCAGAGCAGCAGGAACTGGCGATTGTGCGAAACGACCATGCCCTGGGCATCCACGACGAGGATGCTATCGGGGGTGGTCTCGTAGATGGCCTTGATCAGCCGGGACTGGAAGTCAGTCGCCTCGTCGCTTCCGGGCTTTTTGCCTTTTGTCGTGGGTTCCACGCTTGCCTCCTGCGTCCCCAGGGTGTTGGCGGCGGTGCCGGGGCGCGCGGCCCATCATAGCGAAAGCCGGCCTGCTGGCAAGAGCGGGCTACGCGCAAGCCTCAGTGGCGCAGGCTCAGCAGGGTGTTGAAGGGGCTGAGCAGTTCGAGCCAGCGAGGCTGGTCCTGCAGCAGTGGCAGCAGCGCTGCCTTGCCCGTGAACCAGACCAGGCCCAGCAGGCAGAAGAAGACGAGCAGCAGCAGCAGGTTCTGCGGCAGGCGGCTGGCCAGCGCAACGCGGCGCAGGCTGAGCTGCCACATCCACACCGAGGGCACCAGCGCCAGCAGACCGAAGACCAGCAGGGGCTGCCACAGCGGCATGGCCCGCAGCTGGGACCAGACCGTTTGCAGGGCGCCCGGTTTCAGGCTCGCGCTCAGATAGCTGTGCCCCGCCAATAACAGCAGTGTATTGAGGGCAACCAGCCATAACAGGGCGGTGATGCCTGCTTTCAGCAGCCATCCCCAGTTCAGCAGACTCAGCAGCACGCCGAGGGCGGCTGTCGTCAGCAGGCCAAAACACAGGGCGATCCACAGCAGGGAGCCGAATTCCATGGGCAGGCGGCCGAGCTCACGCCAGAGGGGGGCATTGCCGGCCAGCGCCAGCCAGAGACTGGCCAGCAGCAGGAGCTGCGCCGGATGCCGCGCCTCGCGCTGGTCGGCGGGCGACAGCATCGATTGCGCGAATTCGGTGACGTGGAAGAGTCTCAGGCTCATGGCGCGTCATTCTCACCGATTGCGGCCAGGTCGGGTAACAGGGGGTAACCCTGCGTGAGAGCCTCAGGCCGGCCAGGTGGCGCCATGTTCCGGTACCAGGGCACGCCAGCCCAGGCCGTGCTCGATGCGCTGGCGCAGGGCGTCGGCGGCGTTGATTTCACCGTGCACCACGTAGACCTGGCCCGGCGGCGTGGGCAGGGTGCGCAGCCAGGCTTCGAGCTGGGGCGCATCGGCATGGGCCGAGGCCGACAGCAGTTGCACGATCTCGGCGCTGACGCTGACATCCCTGCCATGGATGCGCACCGAGGGCGCGCCGCTGGCCAGGGTGGCGCCGCGTGTGCCGGGCGACTGGAAGCCCGTCAGGACGATCATGTTGCGGTGATCCCCGGCATAAAGCGCCAGGTGATGGAGCACGCGCCCGCCGGTGGCCATGCCGCTGGCGGCCAGGATCACCATGGGGCCGTGGCGGCGCGCCAGGGCCTTGGACTCGTCGGGCGTGGTGATCATGGTGGCGCTGTGCGTCAAGGCGCGCACCTGCCTGGCGTCGAGCCGGTGCTCGTCCATGTAGTTGTCGAAGAGGTGGGTGGTGTGGACGGCCATGGGGCTGTCCAGGAACACGGGCAGGTTCTTCGGGACTTCGCCGCTCAGCTTGAGCCGGTCGATGGCATGCAGGATCTCCTGCGCGCGCCCGACGGCGAAGACCGGGATCACCGCCACGCCGCCGCGCCCGGCCAGCCGGTGCAGGGCCGGGCCGAGTTCGGCCAGCACATCCTCCTTGGGGTGGGTGCGGTCGCCGTAGGTCGATTCAATCAACACCGTGTCGGCTGCGGGGGCGCGGTCGGGCGGGTTCATGATGAAGTCATCCGTACGACCCAGATCGCCCGAGAACAGGATGCGCCGCCCCGCCACCTCGAGCAGCAGGCTGGCCGCACCGAGGATGTGGCCGGCCCGCAGGAAGGTGGCGCGCCAGCCCCTGAGGGGCTCGAAGCCGTGATTGAAATCATGTGCCTTGATCAGTTTGAGGCAGGCCAGCGCGTCCTTGCGCGTGTACAGCGGCAGGGCCGGGGCGTGTTTGGAAAAACCGTGGCGATTGGCAAAGGCGGCGTCCTCTTCCTGGATGTGACCGCTGTCGGGCAACAGGATGCTGCACAGGTCGCGCGTGCCGCGCGTGGCATGCACATGGCCTCCATAGCCTTCACGCGCCAGCAGGGGCAGGTAGCCGCTGTGGTCCAGGTGCGCGTGCGTGAGGATGACGGCGTCGACCTGGTTGGGGGCCACCGGTAGCGGACTCCAGTTGCGCAGGCGCAGCTGCTTGTAGCCCTGGAACAGGCCGCAGTCCACCAGCAGGGTTTCAGCGCCGTGGCGCACGAGGTATTTGGAGCCGGTGACCGTGCTGGCTCCGCCGAGGAAGGTGATGGAGACGCTCATGCCGGCATCTTAGCCCTGCGTCGCATCTGCGAACACGACGCAGGTCAAAAGAAAAAGCCGCGAGGGCTCACACCTTCGCGGCTGGCAGGGGCGCGCCTGCCTCAGTTGAAGAAGCTCTTGAGCCGGTCGGCCCAGCTGCCCTCGCCCGGCGAGTGCTTGGCGCCGCCCTTGTGCAGGGACTCGCCCAGATCGCGCAGCAGCTTGCGCTGGTGTTCGGTGAGCTTGACCGGCGTTTCCACCGTGATGTGGCAATACAGGTCGCCCGGATAGCTGGCACGCACGCCCTTGACGCCCTTGCCGCGCAGGCGGAATTGCTTGCCCGTTTGCGTGCCTTCGGGGATGTCGATGGCCGCCTTGCCTTGCAGCGTGGGCACCTCGATCTCGCCGCCCAGCGCCGCGGTGACGAAGCTGATGGGCACGGCGCAATGCAGGTCGTCGCCGTCGCGCTCGAAGATGTCGTGCTTGCGCAGGCGGATCTCGATGTAGAGGTCGCCCGGCGGGCCGCCGTTGGTGCCCGGCTCGCCGTTGCCGGCACTGCGGATGCGCATGCCGTCGTCGATGCCGGCGGGGATCTTCACCTCCAGCGTCTTCTGGCGCTTGATGCGGCCCTGGCCCTGGCAGCTGGGGCAGGGCTCGGGAATGATCTTGCCGCTGCCATGGCAGTGCGGGCAGGTCTGCTGCACGCTGAAGAAACCCTGGCGCATCTGCACCGAGCCCGAGCCGTGGCAGGTGCCGCAGGGCTTGACCTGGGTGCCGGGTTTGGCGCCGCTGCCGCGGCAGGTCTCGCAGTTGTCCCAGGTGGGAATGCGGATCTGCGCGTCCTTGCCGCGCGCCGCCTCTTCCAGCGTGATCTCCATGGCGTAGCTCAGGTCGCTGCCGCGGTAGACCTGGCGACCGCCCGCGCCGCGCCCGCGCTGCTGGCCGAACATGTCGCCGAAGATGTCGCCGAAGGCCTCGGCGAAACCGCCGCCAAAGCCTTCGCCCGGGCCGCCACGCATGTTCGGGTCCACACCGGCGTGGCCGTACTGGTCGTAGGCCGCGCGTTTCTGCGCGTCCGACAGCATCTCGTAGGCCTCCTTGGCCTCCTTGAATTTTTCCTCGGCGGCCTTGGCGCTGTCACCCTGGTTGCGGTCAGGGTGGTGCTTCATCGCCAGCTTGCGATAGGCCTTCTTGATCTCTTCCTCGGAGGCGTTCTTGGGGACGCCGAGGATTTCGTAAAAGTCTCTTTTGGTCGCCATGGGGTGTTCCGGTCATCTACGCAAAACGCCGCGCCGACGATCCTGGGGGATCATGCGGACGCGGCGCGCGGGTGGGGCTTCAGCCTTTCTTGACTTCCTTGACTTCGGCGTCCACCACATTGTCGTCGGCCGGACGGCTGGCCTGCTGGGGCTGCTCGGCGCCCGGAGCGGCACCACCGGCTGCGCCTGCGGCTGCAGCAGCGGCCTGCTGTTCAGCGTAGAGCTTCTCCCCCAGCTTCTGGCTGGCCAGCATCAGGGCTTCGGTCTTGGCTTCGATGTCGGCCTTGTCCTCGCCCTTGATGGCTTCTTCCAGATCCTTGGCGGCGGCCTCGATCTTTTCCTTTTCACCGGCCTCGAGCTTGTCGCCATGCTCGGCCAGGCTCTTCTTCACGCTGTGCACGGTGGCATCAGCCTGGTTGCGAGCCTGGATGATCTCGAGACGCTTCTTGTCCTCGGCGGCGTTCAGCTCGGCGTCCTTCACCATCTTCTGGATTTCCTCCTCGGACAGACCCGAGTTGGCCTTGATGGTGATCTTGTTTTCCTTGCCCGTGGCCTTGTCCTTGGCGCCTACGTGCAGGATGCCGTTGGCGTCGATGTCGAAG
>JBEIPS010000185.1:0-2330 GCA_040376915.1 Hylemonella sp. | reverse complement strand
GCGCAGGCGGCGTATGGTTTCCCAGCCGTCGATGCCGGGCATGGCCAGGTCCATGAAGACCACGTCGGGGCGGTAACCCGCGGCCAGCAGGTCCAGCGCGTCGTGCCCGCTGGCAGCGGTGCGCAGCACGAAGCCCAGGGGTACGAGCAGCTGGGCCAGCATCTCGCGGTCGGGCTCTTCGTTGTCCACCACCAGCACGTGGCGGCGCGCGCCGGCGTAACCTCGCCGTGGCGGCTTGGTCACCACCGGTTTGGCGGAGGGCAGCGCGGCATGCACCTCGGGCAGGAAGAGCTTGACGTGGAAGACCGAGCCCAGGCCCGGCGTGCTCTGCACGGTGAGCTCGCCACCCATCAGGTCGGTCAGCATCTTGGCAATGGTCAGGCCCAGGCCGGCGCCCGGTGTGCCCTGGGCGGAGGCGGTACGTGTGAAGGGCTCGAAAAGACTGTCCACGTCCTGCAGCGTCATGCCGGGGCCGGTGTCGCGGATGTCGATGTAGGCCATCTCGCGCGCGTAGCGCACGCTGAAGGTCACCTCGCCCTGCGCGGTGAACTTGATGGCATTGCCCAGCAGGTTGATCAGGATCTGGCGCACGCGCTTCTCGTCGGCGCGCACGCGCTCGGGCAGCACATTGAGCGGCGCGAAGTTGAAGCGCAGGCCCTTGGCTGCAGCCTGCAGCTCGAACATGGCGGCCAGCTCGTGCACGCAGGCGGCGAAGTCCATGGGCTTGAGCTCCAGCGTGAGCTTGCCCGATTCGATGCGCGCCAGGTCCAGCGTGCCTTCAATCAGCGTGAGCAAATGTTCCCCACCGCGGCGTATCACCTGCACCGCGTGCTTGCGGTGGGCCGGCACCTGCGGGTCTTCACCCATCAGCTGCGCATAACCCAGGATGCTGTTGAGCGGCGTGCGCAGCTCGTGGCTGATGGCGCTGATGTAACGGCTCTTGGCCTGGTTGGCTTGCTCGGCCTGGTGCTGGGCGCGCTCGGCCGTGCGGCGGGCGTCCTGCAGGGCTGCGTCGGTCTGCTGGTGCAACTCAATCTCTCGCATCAACAGGGCGGTCTGGCGGTTGGATTCCTCTTGCGCCACCTGGCGGCTCTTGTGCGCCAGCACCACCCACCAGGCCGCCATGCCCGCGATGAGCAGCAGGGCCATATAGGTCTTGAGGAAACCACCGCGCAACGCGGCCTGCATGAAAGCGGGCAACTCGCTGTCGGCGTAGACGTGCACCAGGCCCTGCAGCTCCTGCTGGTAGAACAGGCCGAACACACCCGCCAGCAGCGGCACGGTGACCAGCATGAGCAGCAGGAAATGCGCAAGGCCCGAATCCAGATAGGGCCACAAGCTGCGCGGCAGCAGGCGCTGCAACATGCCTATCCACTGGGCCGAGAGGCTGGCCTGGGGTTTGCACATGTCGCCGCAGCGCGCGTCCAGCGTGCAGCACAGCGAGCAGATGGGCCCCTGGTAGGCCGGGCAATGCGCCATGTCCGGGCCTTCGTACTCGCCTTCGCAGATCACGCAACGGCGCACGCCGTAGCGGGCGTAGGGGCCTTCGTTGGTCGTGGCCTCGGCAGGCAGTTCGCTCTGCCGTGCAATGTAATAACGCCCCCGTGTGGCCCAGGCGATCAGCGGCGCAGCCACAAAGGCCGTGCCCAGCGCGATCAGCGCCGAGAAGGCCTGGGCCAGCGGGCCGAACAGGCCCAGGTAGGCCGTGACCGAAAGGATGGAGGCCAGCACCATGGCGCCCACACCCACGGGGTTGATGTCGTAGAGGTGGGCGCGCTTGAACTCGATGCCCTTGGGCGACAGGCCCAGGGGCTTGTTGATGACCAGGTCGGCCACCACGGCCATCATCCAGGCGATGGCGATGTTGCTGTACAGGCCCAGCACGTCGCCCAGGGCCTGGAAGACGTTCATCTCCATCAGCATGAAGGCGATGAAGGTGTTGAACACCACCCAGACCACCCGCCCCGGGTGGCTGTGCGTGAGGCGTGAGAAGAAGTTGCTCCAGGCCAGGGACCCCGCATAGGCATTGGTGACGTTGATCTTGAGCTGCGAGATCACCACAAAGAGCGCGGTGGCCGCCACGGCCCAGCCGTAGTTGGGGAACACGTATTCATAGGCCGCCAGGTACATCTGGTTGGGGTCCACCGCACGTTCCGTGGGCACCGAATGCGTGATGGCCAGGTAGGCCAGCAGTGCCCCGCCCAGCATCTTGACCACCCCCAGGACCACCCAGCCCGGCCCACCGGCCATGACCCCGAACCACCAGCGCTTGCGGTTGGCGGCGGTCTGGGCCGGCATGAAACGCAGGTAGTCGGCCTGCTCGCCCATCT
>JBEIPS010000026.1:0-34358 GCA_040376915.1 Hylemonella sp. | reverse complement strand
GGACAGCTCGTCCATCTCGCAGGAAGGCTCGGCCGAGATCCGTGCCCAGCTCGAAGGCATGGGTGTGGGTTATCTGTGCACCCCGGTCTCGGGCAATGCCAAGGTGGCCAAGGCTGGCAAGCTGCTCACGGTGTCGTCCGGCCCCAAGGCCCTGTACGAGCAGGTCGAGCCCTATCTGCAGGCCATGGCGCGCAAGGTCATGTGGGTGGGCGAGGGTGAGCTGGCCCGCATCTGGAAGATCGCGCACAACACCATGTTCGGCGTGATCATCCAGAACCTCTGCGAGATCACCGTGCTGGCCGAGAAAGCCGGCATTCCGCGCAATGTCTTCCTCGAGAGCATCAACGACTCGGTGCTGGGTTCCATGTACACGCGCTACAAGACACCGGTGCTGAGCAATCTCACCTTCGAGCAGGTGACCTTCACCCCCAAGCTGCTGCTCAAGGACATGGACCTGGGCATGAGCGCGGCCAAGGCCCACGGCGTGCCCATGCCCTCGGCGGCCGCCACGCGGGAGTCGATCGCGCGCATGGTGGGCCACGGCCATGACAACGTGGACTTCGCCATCCTGCTGCAGGAGACGGCGAACGACGCCGGCCTGCAGATCAAGCCGCTGAACCTGCAGATCCCCGACGGTCTGTCTTCCTAACGGTCATGTCAGCTGTGCGCACCCTGATCCGCGGCGCCACCGTCATCACGATGGACGCGTTGGGCGACCTGCCGCAGGCTGACGTGCTGGTAACGGGTGACCGCATCACGGAGATCGCACCGACCCTCCGGGCCGACGATGCACAGGTGGTGGACGCCGCGGGCTGCATCCTCATCCCCGGCCTGGTCAATGCGCACATGCACACCTGGCAGACGGCCTTGCGTGGCCTGGCCGCCAACTGGACGCTGCTGGAGTATTTCAAGAACATGCACGCGGGCCTGGCCACGGTGTTCGAGCCGCAGGATCTCTACATCGCCACCCTGGTCGGTGCGCTCAACCAGCTCAACTGCGGCACCACCACCCTGGGCGACTGGTGCCACAACAACAAGACCCCGGCGCACAACGACGCGGCCATCCAGGGCTTGCTTGAATCCGGCATCCGCGCTGCCTTCTTCCACGGCACACCCAAGCCCGATCCCAAGCCGGGCGAGCGGCCTTTCTGGGAAGTGCCGCATCCGCGCGCCGAGGTCGAGCGTCTGCTGAAAAAACACCGGGGCCATGCCTTGCTCAGCGTGCACGCCGCCGTGCTGGGTCCGCACTACTCCACGCTGGAGGTGGCCCTGCACGACTTTCGCATGGTGAAGGAGCTGGGCATCATCGGATCCCTGCACCAGGGCGGCGGCGCAGCGCGCACGCCGGAGGGCTGGGAGAGGCTCGAAGCCGAGGGCCTGCTGGGCCCGCAGATCAACATCGTGCATGGCCATGCCCTCAGCGACGCGCAACTCAGGCGCTTCTGCGAACTCGGCATGAGCTTCTCCGCCGCCGCGGAAAACGAGATGACGCAGGGCCATGGCCATCCCATCACGGGCCGCCTGCGCGCCCTGGGCAAGGCGCCTTCACTGGGTGTGGACCTGGAAAGCGTGCTCAGCGGCGACATGCTGACCCAGGCCCGCGTGGCCCTGGGCATGCAGCGCAGCCTGGACAACGTGGCTTACCGAGAGGTGCACGGCACGATCCCGCCCACCTCCACCATCAGCACACGCGAAGCGCTGTCCTGGGTCACGGTGGAAGGCGCCCGCATGCTGGGCCAGCTGGACCGCATCGGCACGCTGGCTGCGGGCAAGCAGGCCGACCTGGTGCTGATCCGCGCCGACGACCTCAACATGCAGCCCGTGCACGACCCGGTGAGCACGGTGGTGATGCAGACCACGCTGGCCAATATCGACAGCGTGATGGTGGCAGGGCGCTGGAAGAAGCGCCACGGAAAAATGGTGGACGTGGACCTGGCCCCGAAGCTTGCAGCGTTGCAGGCGTCAGGCCGAAAGATCACGACGGCCCTTGGCTTGTCGCGATAGACAAAAGCAAGCTGCCTACGCCTGCAGGCCGAGGGCAGTGATGAGTGTTCGAGCCATACCTATTAAAGGAGACAGACATGAAACGCGTTCTTATTTCCGCAGCCCTGCTGCTGAGTGCCGGCCTGGCGTTGGCACAAGGGTACCCAAACAAGCCGATCCGCATCGTCGTGCCTTTCACGCCCGGCAGCGCCACCGACATCATGGCGCGCATCGTGGGCGAGAAGCTCGGCACGGCCTGGGGCCAGACCGTGATCGTCGAGAACAAACCCGGCGCGGGCGGTACGGTTGGTTCGGCCTTCGTGGCCAAGAGCGAGCCCGATGGTTACACGCTGCTGGTGGTGTCCACCGGTCACGTGGTCAACCCCGTGCTCTACCCGGGCCTGAGCTACGACACCGTGGGCGACTTTGCCGGCATCACACCGCTGGCCTCGCTTCCCAATGTGCTGGTCGTCGGCGCCAACAGCCCGATCAAGAACGTCTCGGAGCTGATCGCCGCCGCCAAGGCCAATCCCGGCAAGCTCAACTATGCCTCGGCCGGTACCGGCAGCGCCACCCACGTGAATGCGGAAAAATTCCGTGCGGTCACGGGCATCCAGGCCACCCATATTCCTTTCAAGGGCACGCCGGAGACCATCACCGAGACCGTGGCTGGTCGTGTCGATTTCATGTTCACGCCCGTGCTTTCCTCCATTCCGATGATCCGCGACAACCGCATGCGCGCCCTGGCGGTCAGCACGGCGCAGCGCTCCTCGGCCCTGCCGGAGGTGCCCACGGTGGCCGAAGCGGCCGTGCCCGGTTTTGTCTTCGATTTCTGGATCGGCCTGCTCGCGCCGGCCAAGACGCCGCGCGACGTGGTCAACAAGCTCAACCAGGAAGTCAACAAGGCCCTGAACCAGCCCGATGTGAAAGAGCGCATGGCCAAGCTCGGCGGCGAGCCCCTGCCGATGACACCAGAGCGCTTCGATACCTTCATCCGCGAAGAACACGCGACCCTGAGCGTCATCATGAAGGGCGCGCCCAAGTAAGACGTGGCCATGGCCGCCTGCAGCCACCCGTGCCGAACTGCACGGGTGCTGTCCTGAACCCTTGTGGAGACCCGTGCCCATGCAGCAGCTGCGCGTCAACATCTTCAACACCTCGAGCAACCTGCCCCTGCTGGCGGCGCAGGAAGCGGGCTGCTTCGCGCGGCGCGGCCTGGCGCTGGAGATCCAGCACACGCCCAACTCCGATGCGCAGCGGACCGGCCTGGCCGCAGGCAGCTTTGACATCGCCCACGCCGCGGTGGACAACGCAGTGGCCATGGTGGAGGCGGGGCAGGACGTGGTCATCGTGCTGGGGGGTGATGCGGGCATGAACGAGTTCATGGTGCGCCCGGAGATCAAGACCATGACCGATCTGCGGGGCAAGGTGCTGGCCGTGGACGCGCCCAACACGGCCTACGCCCTGGTGGCCAAGAAGATACTCAAGAACCACGGCCTGCTGGAGGGACGCGACTACACCGTGCGCCTGGCCGGTGGTACCGGCCCGCGTGCCGCCGCCATGGTGGCCGACCCGCAACTGGCGGCCGCCATGATCAACCCGCCCTTTTCCTTCACGGTGCGCCAGCAGGGTCTCGGGAGCCTGGGCAGTCAGTACGCCTTGCTCGGGCCCTACCAGGCCACGGGTGCTTTTGTCTTGCGCGAATGGGCACGAACCCATGCGGACCTGCTGCAGGACTATCTGGCTGCCTGCATCGAAGGCCAGCGCCTGGTCATGGACCCGACCCACCGCTCACAGATGATAGTTCTGCTGATGCGCAGCTTCAAGCTTGACCAGGTGGCCGCCGCCGGTACCTACGAGGCGCTGCTGACACCGGGCGCCGGCCTCGCGCCGGATGCCCGCTTCAACACCGAAGGTTTTCGCGCCGTGCTGGCCATCCGTGCCGAGATGGAGGGCATGTGGGGCGGTACCCCGCCGGCGCCGGCCAGGTACATCGACCTGTCCTATTTCGAGCGTGCCATCCAGTTGTGTTCATAAGAAGAGGAGATCGACCATGAAACGTGCTTTTATTACCGTCCTCTCGGCGCTGGCCCTGGGCTCAGCCCTGGCGCAGGCCTATCCGGCCAAGCCCATCAAGTTCATCGTGCCCTTCAGTGCGGGCAGCGCCACCGATATCGTGGCGCGCACCGTGGGCGAATCCATGAGCCGCAGCATGGGCCAGCCCATCGTCATCGAAAACAAGCTGGGCGCCGGCGGCACCATTGCCGCCGCCCAGGTCGCCAAGAGCGAGGCCGACGGCTACACCATCCTCGTGCATTCCTCGGCGCACGCGCTGAACCCGGCGCTGTATGCCAGCCCGGGTTACGACACGCTCAAGGACCTGACCGGTGTGACCGCGCTGGCCGCCATTCCCAATGTGCTGGTCGCGCATCCCAACAAGGGCTGGAAGACCCAGGCCGACCTGATCGCCGCAGTCAAGGCCAGTCCGGGAAAATTCAACTACGCCTCGGCCGGCATCGGCAGCGGCACGCACATGAATGCCGAGATCTTTCGCCTGCAGGCCGGCATCGACGCGCTGCACGTGCCCTACAAGGGCACACCCGACGCCATGAACAACGTCATCGGCGGCTCCAACGACTGGTTCTTCGCCCCGCTGGCCGCGGCCCTGCCGCTGATCCGCGACAACCGCCTGCAGGCCCTGTCGGTCAGCACCAAGATGCGCGCCTCCACCCTGCCGGACGTGCCCACCAGCATCGAGGCCGGCCTGCCCGCTTCCGATTACACCCTGTGGGTGGGCATGATCGTGCCCATGGCCACACCCACCGCCGTGGTGAAAAAGCTCAACGACGAGGCTCTCAAGGCCCTGGCTTCGCCGGAACTCAAGGAGCGCATGGCCAAGCTGGGTGCTGATCCTCTCCCCATGACGCCCGAAGCCTTCAACGCCTATATCAAGAGCGAAATCGAAGTGGCCGAGCGTATCGTCAAGGCGGCCAACCTGAAGGCGCAGTAGCGCATATGAGTCACGCACAACGACTGCCATATATCGACCCGGCCTCCATCACGGACCCGGCCATGATGGCCGAGTTCCAGCGGGCCGCACGCGAAGGCGCCCCCCGGCCGGAGAGCCATGCCATCCGGGCGCATGTGCCGGACGTGTTCTGGGCCTTCACTCATGCCTGGAACAACACTTTTGTAGATGGCGTATGTGATCACGCCATCAAGGAGCTGTGCCGACTCTACGTATCGCAGGCTGTCAACTGCAATTACTGTGGCAATCAGCGCTCTATGAAGGCGCAGGCGCAGGGCTTGCTCGAAGAAGACGTCAGGGATCTGCTCGACTTCGACAAGTCAACGCGATTCACAGCGCGCCAGAAAGCGGCCCTGCGTCTGGCAGAAGCCATTACCTGGGGACTCGAATCCGGCGATGAGCTGTGGAACGGGCTTTACGCCAACTTTGATACACCCCAGATTGTTGAACTGGGATTCTTTATCGGCCTGACGATGGGGCAGCAACGCTGGAACCGTCTGATCGGCATGGGACAGAATCAGTTCATGGCCGGCACCATGGGTGGCCTGGCACCCGCGCTCGCGGAGAAGAAGGGCACAACATGACCATGCGCATTCATTTCACCGGCATAGGCAAGATGGGCCTGCCCATGGCTGGTCACCTGGCTGCCGCCGGACATGCGCTGACCGTCAGTGACCCCTGTGACGAACGCCGCGAACTGGCGCAGGAGCAGGGCCTGACCGTGGCGGGCGATGCCGCCGCCGCCATGGCGGCAGCCGACGTCGTCTTTTCTTCCCTGCCGCACGACGCGATCCTGCGCACGGTGGCCGCCGAGGTGGCCGCAGCCGCCCGGCCCGGCACCGTCTATGTGGACACCAGCACCGTCTCGCTGCAGGCCTCGGCCGACGCGGCGCAGGCGCTGGAGGGCAAGGGCCTGGCCTATCTGCGCACCACCGTCTCGGGCAACAACAAGATGGCCGAAGCCGCACAACTCACCGTGATGGCTTCGGGCCCGCGGGCGGCCTACGACCAGGTGTTGCCGCTGCTCAAGGCCCTGGGGCCGAACCACTTCTACCTGGGCGATGCCGAGCAGGCGCGGCTGATGAAGCTGGTGGTCAACCTCATGATCGCGCAGACCAGCGCCATGCTGGCCGAGGCCCTGACCCTGGGGCGCAAGGGCGGCCTGGACTGGCGGGCCATGTGGGAGGTGCTGACAGCCAGCGCCGTGGCCTCGCCCATCGTCAAGGCCAAGTCCGCGCAGCTCAGTCAGCGCGACTTCACGCCCACCTTCACGGTGGAACAGATGATCAAGGACCTGGACCTGATCCTGGGTGCCGGTGCCGCCAGCAACGTGCCCCTCATGCAGACCGCTATGACTCAAAAGCTCATGCACGCCGCCGTGGTGCAGGGCAACGGCCTGGACGACTATGCGGCCATCATCAAGGTGCTGGAGCGCGGCGCCGGGCTCAACCCGAAATTATGAGCACCCCTGTGGCGGCTGTGCCGCCTCCCCCTCAAGGGGGCAACACCAGTGGCCCGGCAAAGCCGGTTCCACGGCGTTCCCCGAATCAATCCCTTCTTGCGTGGCATGCTGAGCTATGTGTGAAGGTTGGCTGGAGCATGCCGTGAACCCTTTCGTCTACACCGCCCAGCCCGCGCGCGTCGTCTTCGGCGCGGGTTCCCTTTCGCAGCTGGCCAGGGAGATCGATGCGCTGGGCTGCAAGCGTGCGCTGGTGCTGTCCACGCCCGAGCAGCGGGCCTCGGCCGAGATGGTGGCGGGCCTGCTGGGCCCGCGTGCGGCCGGTGTGTTCGACCGCGCGGTCATGCACGTGCCCATCGAGACTGCGCGCGAAGCGCGTGAGGTGGCGCGCAAGCTCGGCGCCGACTGCGCCGTGGCCATCGGCGGTGGCTCCACCACGGGCCTGGGCAAGGCCATCGCGCTTGATTCGGGCCTGCCCATCCTGGCCATCCCCACCACCTATGCGGGTTCGGAGATGACACCGATCTACGGCATCACCGAAGCGGGGCTCAAGAAGACCGGGCGCGACATCCGCGTGCTGCCGCGCACCGTGCTCTACGACCCCGAGCTGACGCTGAGCCTGCCCGTCTCCTTGAGTGTGACCAGCGGCATCAATGCCATCGCGCACGCGGCCGAGGGCCTGTACGCCGTGGACAGCAACCCCATCATGAGCCTGATGGCCGAGGAGGGCATCACGGCCCTGGGCCGCGCGCTGCCGGCCATCGTGAAGAACGCGCGCGACATGGACGCGCGTTCCGACGCCCTCTACGGCGCCTGGCTCTGCGGCACCGTGCTCGGGCACGTGGGCATGGCCCTGCACCACAAGCTTTGCCACACCCTGGGGGGCAGCTTCAACCTGCCCCATGCCGAGACCCACACCATCGTGCTGCCGCACGCCCTGGCCTACAACAGCGGGGCAGCGCCGGCGGCCATGGCGCGCATCCGGCGCGCGCTCGGCGGGGCCAGCGCCGCGCAAGCCGTGTTCGATCTGGCAAAGAACAATGGCGCGCCGGTGGCGCTCAAGGACATCGGCATGAAAGCGACCGACCTGGATCGGGCCTGCGAGATTGCCCTGCAAAACCAGTACCCCAACCCCCGCCCCCTGGAGCCTGCGGCCATCCGCCAGCTCTTCCAGGACGCCTTCGAGGGCCTGCGGCCCGCGGCCTGAGCCCTGGGTGCCGGGCACGCCAGGGCGCCTATTTCTTGCGGGTGTCCTGCATGAACAGGCGGATGAAAAACACCGCCATGCCCAGCATGAACACGATGCCCAGAAAACTCATCAAACCGTAGTCGGTAAAGAACAGATCCTGAAACAGCTTCATCTCAACTCCTTTGCCTGGACATGGTTTCATGGTGCCATGCTGGCAGCGTCAGGGGCTGATGCAGATCAAGCGAGCAGCGTTCAGGAAGGCTCTTTCATCCCAGGTGCATGGACCAGAAACCGGCTGCCATGGCCAGGCCGTGCAGGAGGGTGGCGGCAATGGTCAGGACGATGGCCGGGCGCAGCCTGTGTGCCTGACCTGCATGTCGCCAAAGCAGCACGAAGGCAGCCAGTGAGAGTGGCCAGCTGATCAGGCCCCAGATGGCGGGGTCCGGCTGATAGAGCAGCCACACGCCGCCGGCCAGCCAGCCATGGGCCAGCGTGCTGATCAGCAGGTAGGCCAGTGCGGCGCCTCGCGGGCCCAGCAGCACCGCCAGCGTGCGTTTGCCGACCTTTGCATCTGCCACGGCATCGGGCAAGCCGTTGATCAGCAGGATGTTGGCGACCAGCAGCGCATAGCTCACGGCGGTCACGACCGGAATGACGAACAGGCTGCCGCGTTGCACGGCATCGGCCCCGATGACGACCAGGCCCCACACCAGCGCCACCACGAATTCGCCCATGCCCCGCTTCATCAGCGCCAGCGGCGGCGCTGAATAGGCCCAGGCCAGCAGCACGCCCGCCAGCCCCAGCACGATCACCCAGCCCGTACTCCAAACCGCCAGTAGCAGGCCGAAGGCGACCAGCAGGAAGGCCAGCAGGCGGTAGAGCTCGCGGGTCTGCCCTGGGGTGACGACCCGGTCCTGGATCAGGCGTGAACCGCCGGTGTAGGGGTGGATGCCCTGCGTGTTGGCTGCGTCCGCGCCGTTGAGGGCGTCGTGGTAGTCATTCAGCACATTGCCGGCTGCATGGGCCAGGCAGGCCAGCAGCAGCGTGGCGCCTGCGGTCCAGGGCCGGGGTCCGTGCCCGCAGGCGGCGGCGATCGCGACGCCCAGCAGCACGGCGACGACGGTGATGCCCAGGAAACCCGGTCGTGTCATACGCAGCAGGGTGCGCAGGGAAGGCGTGGAGGAGGGATGGGGCATGGGCGGTCTCGATAGGTCGGATCACACTGTCCGGAGGCACTTCCCGCTTGCGGGTGCACATGCGGCCCCCGGGATCGGATCAACCCGCATTGTGACAGGGTCATCTTGCAATTAAATTGCGTGCAATTTAATTGCAAGCGATAATTCAGCCCATGCCCAACAAGACCATACCCCCCGACCAGGCCCTTCGGCTGGACAACCAGGTCTGTTTCGCCCTGTACTCGGCCTCGCACGCCATGTCCAAGGCCTACAAACCGCACCTCGACGCCCTGGGTCTGACCTACCCGCAGTACGTGGCCATGCTGGTGCTGTGGGAGCGCGACGGGCTGACCGTCTCGGAGATCGGCGAACGTCTTTACCTCGATTCAGGCACGCTCACGCCCCTGCTCAAGCGCCTGGAGGCCGCGGGTTACATCAGCCGCCTGCGTGATGCGGCCGATGAGCGCCGGGTGCTGATCCAGCTTACGACGGCCGGTCGCAAGCTCAAGGCCAGGGCCGCTCCCATTCCTGCCTGCATGTTCGAAACCATGCAGTGCACGCCGGCGGAGCTCGTCGGCCTGACCCGACAGATCAAGCAGCTGCGCGAGCGCCTGCAGGCCTGATTTCCCTTTCATTTCCCTTTCAACCACCACCAGGAGTTCACCATGCCCACCGTACTCGACAAAGTTGTCTACACCGCCAAGGCCCACACCACCGGCGGCCGCGAAGGCCGCGCCATCACCGACGACGGCCTGCTCGACGTCAAGCTGTCCCCACCCAAGGCCATGGGCGGTGCCGGCGGCGCGACCAATCCCGAACAGCTGTTCGCGGCCGGCTACTCGGCCTGTTTCATGGGCGCGGTCAAGCACGTGGCCGGCATGAAGAAGGTGGCCGTTCCGGCCGACGCGGCGATCGACGCTGAAGTGGACATCGGCCCGATCCCCCAGGGTTTCGGCATCGCCGTGCGCCTGGCCGTGAGCCTGCCGGGCCTGGACCGCGCCGTGGCGCAGGATCTGGTGGATACCGCCCACAAGGTCTGCCCCTACTCCAACGCCACCCGCGGCAACATCGTCGTCGACCTGCGTCTGGTCTGAGGCCACAAGAACCTGTTCGCGGCCCCTGCGAGGCCGTGAACCGGTTCCAATAAAAAAAGGCCGCCGGGCTCCTGAAGCCCGGCGGCCTTTTTGCGGGTGCGGGTGATCAACCCGGTTTGATATTGGCCTTGATCACCACGTCTTTCCAGCGGGCCTGCTCCTTGGCGACGAAGTCCGCGTATTCCTTGGGCGAACCGCCCCCGGGGACGGCGCTTTCGGCTTCATGCTTGATCATGACGTCGGGTGCGCGCAGGGCCTTGGCGCATTCCTGCTGCAGTCGTGTGATGATGGCCTGCGGCGTGCCGGCCCGGGCATGGATGCCGTACCACTGGACGGTCTCGAAACCCGCATAGGTTTCGGCCACGGTTGGCACATTGGGCAGCACGGAGATGCGCTGCGCCGAGCCCACGGCGATGCAGCGGACAGCGCCGCTCTTGATGTGCGGCAGCAGGGCCGGCGTGCCGGCCGAGAAGAAATCAGCACGGCCCGCCAGAAAGTCCGTCAGTGCAGGGCCGGTTCCCCGGTAGGGGATGTGCGTCATGAAGATACCGGCTTTCAGCTTCAGTGCTTCGACGGCCAGGTGGCCGGCGCTGGCATTGCCGGCCGAGGCGTAGTTGAGCTGGCCCGGTCTGGATTTCGCATAGGCCACAAAGGACTTCAGGTCGGTCGCAGGCACGTCCTTGTGCACACAGAACAGGCTGGGGATGCGGTTGAGCAGGGTGACCGGGACGAAGTCCTTGTTCACGTCGTACCCGGCGTCCGGGTAGATCAGCGGGTTGACGGCCATCAGGCCGATATGGCTCATGACGATGGTGTAACCGTCGGCCGGGGAGCGCATGAGCTCCTGCATGGCCGGCACGCCGCCGCCGCCGCCCTTGTTGTCGATGAGGAAGTTGACCCCCAGCTGCTTGGTGAGTTCGGCGCCGATGCTGCGCGCCACGATGCTGGAGGTGCCGCCTGGGGCAAAGGGCACGATCCAGCGCACGGGCTTGCTGGGCCAGGCGTCCTGCGCCAGGGCGCTCACGCCCGTGCTGACCAGACCGGTTGCGCCCATCAGCTTCAGATAGTCGCGTCGGTTCAGGTGGGATGTGTCATGGGTCATGTGTCTCTCTCGCTTTATAAGGCTGAAGGCTGATTTATGTCTCAAATCCGCCCAAGAATCAATGTGGGAAATCCTTATGCGCCGGATTTAGTCGAGCTGGATGCCCGCAGTCTTGACCACCATGCCCAGGCGCTCGATTTCCGAGGCGATGAACCTGTCGAACTCGGCGGGTGTGGTCGGGGCGGGTGTGACCCCCTGGGCCGTGAAGTTTTTTATCACTTCCGGTGAACGCAGGATGCGGCCCACTTCGGCGGAGATCTGATCCACGACAGCGTTGGGCGTTTTGCCCGGGGCCACCAGGCCATACCAATGGTCATAGACCACACCGGGCACGAACTCGGAAATCACCGGCACCTCGGGCATGAGCGGGGCGCGCTGCGCCGTGCTCACCGCCAGGGGAACGAGCTTGCCGTCCTTGATGAAGGGCAGGGTCAGGCCCAGGGGCGACCAGTAATAGGCCGAGCGGCCGGCCGTGGTGTCGATCAAGGCGTCCGTCGTTCCCTTGTAGGGCACGTGCACGATGTCCAGCTTGGCCATGGCCTTGAACATCTCGCCGTTGAAATGGGTGCCGCTGCCCACGCCGGCCGATGCGAAGTTGAGCTGGCCGGGTTTGGCGCGAACCATCACCAGCAGTTCGGGTGCCGTCTTTACGCCCAGCGAGGGGGCCACGACCAGCACATTGGGCACGCTGGTGCCAAAAGTCACACCGCGGAAATCCTTCAGCGTGTCGTAGGGCAGCTTCTTGTACAGCGTGGGGTTGATGGCGTGCGAGGCTGAGGTGAACATCAGCGTATGGCCGTCGGCATCGGCCTGGGCCACGGCCCGGCTGCCGATGGTGCCGCCGGCACCGGGCCGGTTGTCGATGATCACGGGCTGGCCCCAGGCGGCCTGCAGGCCACGGCCGATCTCACGCGCCACGATGTCCACCTGGCTGCCGCCCACGAAGGGCACCACGATGCGTATGGGTTTGCCGGGGAACTTGTCCTGCGCCTGGGCGGGCAGGCCGGCGGCCAGCAGCGCGAGGGTCAACACTTTCACGATTCGTAGCAGCATGTGAGTCTCCTTCATTTGCGTCTTTCGAGGGGGAAATGGGTTCAGGCCAGCGCGGCCATTCCGGCGCGTGCCACCTGGGCGTCCTGACCGGACAGCACACCCGAGACACCGATGCCGCCGACGATCTGCCCGCCCAGCACCAGCGGGTAGCCGCCTTCGAGCGGCGTGATGCCGGGCACGGCAAGGAAACGCAGGCCTTCTCCGCCGGCGGCGATGCCGTCCTGGAACATCTTGGTGGGGCGACGGAAGTTGACCGCCGTGAGTGCCTTGCCGGTGGCGATGGACAGGCTGGAGTGTTGGGTCTGGTCGCGCTTGAGCGCGAGCACCACGTCGCCGCTGGCATCGGCGACCACGATGGCCACGGGCCAATGGTTGCGTTCGGCTTCAGCTTCGGCGGCCTGCAGGATGGCCTTGGCCTGCTGCAGCGTCAGCGGCGGGCCGTAGGGCAGGGGGGCGTCGAGTGCGGGTTGATCAGCCGGGCTCTGCTGGCCCGTTCCTTGGCTCATGCGCTGTCTCCTTCTTGAAGTGAAGGGGCATGATAGGAACGATGCGCACGAGGGGGTAATACCGATTTCCGAGAGCCGCTATAAGCCTGGCTTATGGGCTGGACAAGCCCCCGGGGACGTGCAGGTCGGTGCTGGGGCCGTCAGCGTTGCGCGATGGCCTGTGCCAGCACGGCTGCGGCCTGACTGGCATCCTGTCCCCGCCAGGCCACGATCTGGTCCGGACGGATGAGTGCCAGGGGCGCTTCGTACAGGACGGCCAGTTCCGCGGACGCATGCCGCACCACCCGCAGGTCCAGGCCCAGCGCTTGCGCTGCCTGCTCGAAGGCCCGCGTGTCGGGTGTGTCGGGTCCGAGTGCGAGCAGCGTCCATTCGAAGTTGAACGTGTCGTAGAGCGAGCGCCCGTCCGCCAGCCAGGCATGCGGCGGCCGGCCGCCCGGGCAGGCGCTGGGCACGTAAGTGTTCGGTGCGTCGGGTGGCGGGGACGTGCCGTCCGCCACGATGAGGGGGCTGCCGTCGTAACGGCCGCCAAAGGTGACGCCGGGGATGTTGAATTCGCGGCGGACATGGCCGTTCAGGTACTCCGAGGCCCTGGCCCGGGCCTGCGCGCCTTCGGGGCTGGCGTCTTCAAGCTCGGGGGCCGCCTCGAACAGCCCGATCGAGTCAGCGAACTGGCGCGCATAAGCCGTATTGCGCAGGGCAAGGGGCTTGCGCTCCTGTTCGTAGCTGTCCAGCAGGGACTCCGGTGCCGTGCCGCGGATCACGTGGGCCAGTTTCCAGCCCAGGTTGACGGCGTCTTCCACGGCGGTGTTGTAGCCCAGCCCGCCGGTGGGGGTGAACAGGTGCACCGCATCGCCGCCCAGGAGAACGCGGCCGCTCTGGAAGGACTCGGCCACCAGGGCGTGGCCGGCCAGCCAGGTGGCCATGGACAGGATCTCGATCTCGATGGCCTGCCCGTAGGCCAGCGAGAAAAGGCGCCGCGCATCGGCCTCGGTCAGCGCCTCGGTGGCGTCGTCATCGGCCATCTGGATGTGGAAGGCGAATTCGCTGACACCGTCGACCGACATGATGAAGGCGCGCAGCTGCGGGTTGACCACCACGTACATCCAGGCCCGGTCGTTGGTGTTGCGGGCGTAGAAGTCGGGCGCTTTCAGGTACACCGCCAGCATCTTGCCGCCCATGAACTTGCGCTTGAAGCCGGTGGCGCCGCCCCAGGCGATACCGAGCTGGTGGCGTACGAAACTGCGCGCGCCGTCGGCGCCCACCAGATAGGCGGCCTGTACGGCGAGCGGATCGCCGCCATCGACGGGCTGCACCATGGCCTCGATGCGGGTGCCGGTGTCGACAAACGACTTCAGCAAGCAGCCGTAGCGCACGTCGACCGAGGGCAGCCGCTGCGCATGCTCGCGCAGCTTCACTTCCACGTATTTCTGCGAGATGCGGTGCGGCAGCTCGGGAGCGCTCCACGAACCGGACATGGCCTTGATCGCCTGCGGCGCAGCGGCAGCGGTGGGCAGCCGCAGGCGGGCCAGCTCGGTGCCGGCAAAACGGGTCAGGTAGGCGATGTCGGTGGGGTGGTCGGGCGGCAGGCCCATGCCGCGGATTTCCTGGGCAAAACCCAGGCGCCGGAAATACTCCATGGTGCGGGCCTGCGTGGCATTGGCCTGCGGGTTGAAGGCGGTGCCGGGCTTGGGGTCAACGAGCAGGCAGCGGATGTTGCGCCGCCCCAGTTCGTTGGCCAGCATCAGGCCGCAGGGGCCGCCGCCGGCGATGAGGACGTCGGTTTGCAGCTGTCTTGTCATGGCTTCAGCTCAATTGACGCCGAAGCGTCCGGTCCACTTCTGCTCGTAGTTCATCTTCGCGAAATGCTCGGCCATGAAGTCGATGAAGGTGCGCACCTTGGCCGAAAGGTGCTTGCGGCTGGGGTAGGCCAGGTTGATGGTGAGGCGGGGCAGGTCCCACTCGTCCAGCACGGGCACCACGCGGCCGGCCACCATGTCGTCGTACACGATGTAGGTCGGTTGCACCAGGATGCCCATGCCGTCGAGCGCGGCCGCGCGCAGGATCTGGCCGTCGTTGGACTCCAGCAGGCCCTTGACGTGCAGGGCCGTCGTCTGGCCATCGCGCGTGAAGCGCAGCTCATTGGGGTTGTTGGCGTAGGTGTAGATCAGCAGCTTGTGCTGTGCCAGTTCTTCCAGCGTCCGGGGGCGCCCGTGTTTGGCCAGGTAGCGCGGCGAGGCGACCAGGATGCGGCGCGTCTGCGCCAGGCGGCGCACGGTGATGTTCGAGTCGGGCTCGAACTCGCGTGTGCGGATGGCCACGTCGATGTTGTTGTCGATGATGTCCAGGTAGCGGTTGGCCGCTTCCACGTGCACCGCGACATTGGGATAACGCTCGGTGTAGGCACGCAGCAGGGGTGCCACGTGCTGCATGGAAAAGGACAGTGAGGCGCTGATGCGCAGCGTGCCCGTGGGGTTGAGCGTGCTGGCGTTGACGGCGTCCTCGGCGTCTTTCATGTCGGCCAGCAGGGCCTTGGCGCGGCTGAAGAACTCCTGGCCGGTATCGGTCAGGAAGAGGCGACGCGTGTTGCGCTCCACCAGGCGCGCGCCCAGCCGGTCTTCCAGTGCCTGCAGGTGGCGGCTGGCGGCGGCGTTCGAGAGGCCCAGCGCCTCGGCGGCACGGCTCAGGCTGCCGGTTTCGGCCACCTGGACGAAGAGCTCTATTTCGGCAAAACGGTCCAAACCTGTCTCCAGTTTTTTCGCTGCGCGGAAAAGTCATTTGCGGCAGCGCTCTTTCCCAAATTGTCGCGGACTTTTACAGTTGCGCAGCTAGGCAAGAACCCGCAGGAGACGATAGATGCGCAACCTCAACGAGGACACCATCACCCAGGCCGTGATCGAACGCTTTTCCAGGACGCCCGATCCGCGCCTCAAGGAGATCATGACCAGCCTGGTGCAGCACCTGCACGCCTTCGCGCGCGAGGTGCGGCTGACCGAGGAGGAGTGGTTCAAGGGCATCCAGTACCTGACCGACACGGGACACATGTGCAGCGACACGCGCCAGGAGTTCATCCTACTGTCCGACACCCTGGGCCTGTCCATGCTGACGGTGGCCATGAACAACGACAAGCCGGCGGGTTGCACCGAGCCCACGGTCTTCGGCCCCTTCTTCCTGGAGCAGGCCCCCGAATACCAGCTGGGCGACGACGTGGCCAACGGCGCCAAGGGCGAGCCCTGCCTGGTGAGTGGCCGGGTCTTGGGACTGGGCGGTGAGCCCATTCCGAATGCGCTGATCAACGTCTGGCAGGCCGATGCCGACGGCAACTACGACGTGCAGTACGAGCACCTGGCCCATCCCCAGGCACGCGGCATCCTGCATGCCGACGCCCAGGGGCGTTTTCATTTCAAGACCATTCTGGCCGAGGCCTACCCGATTCCCAGTGACGGGCCGGTGGGCGCCATGCTCAAGGCCACCCAGAACCACCCCTGGCGGCCGGCCCACCTGCATTTCATGATCGAGGCGCCGGGTTACGAACGCCTGATCACCCATGTGTTCCGCGACCACGATCAGTACCTCGATTCCGACGTCGTCTTCGGCGTGCGCTCCACCCTTATCGCGGACTGGGTTCAGGAGCCCGACGGCAGCTACAGCCTGAAGTACGACTTCGTCCTGAACCCGGAAAAATGAGATTGTCGACAGAGAAGAACCCGAGCGTGTGTAACCACCCAACCCGAAGGAGACAAGCATGAAAAAACGATGGATGATCCAGGGCGCTCTGTGCGCCACTCTTGCCGCCGCCGTGATGTTGCCGGCCCAGGCCGACCAGACCTTCAAGCTGACGATTGCGTCCAGCCATCCGACGACCCTGCCCTGGGTTGGCCTGATGAGCACGCTCTTCGTCCCCGAGGTCAACAAGCGGGTGGCCGCGCTGGGCAAGGGCTACAAGATCGAATGGCGCGAGGCTTATGGCGGCCAGCTCTACAAGATGAACGCCACGCTCACCAGCGTCGAGCAGGGCGTGGCCGACATCGGCTGGGTATTCCACAGCCTGGAAGCGGCCAAGATGCCGCTGAGCCAGTTCGGCTCCGTCACGCCCTTCACCACCGACGATGTGCGCATCGTCCTGAGTGTGGCCAATGAGCTGAACGAGAAGGTTCCGGCGCTGCAGAAGGAATGGGACAAGAACAATCTCGTTTTTCTGGGCGCCAGCGCGGTCGACACCTACCATCTGTTCACGAAGAGCCCGATCACCAGCTATGCAGACCTCAAGGGCAAGAAGATATCGGCCCCCGGTTCCGTGGGCCTGTGGCTCAAGGGTTCGGGTGCGGTGGCCGTGGACGGCTCGCTGACGAGTTACTACACCGACATCCAGAGCGGCGTGAGCGAAGGGACCATTTCTATTTCGACCGGCATCCTGCCCAACAAGATCTACGAAGTGGCGCCCTATATCACCACGGTCAACATCGGTGCCCTGTACAACGGCGGCATGGCGATGAACAAGGACAGCTACGGCAAGCTGCCGCCCGAAGTCCAGAAGATCGTCAAGGACGTGGGCAAGGAGTATTCCAAGGCCCTGGGCGAGACGCTGATGCAGCGCTACGAAGGGGCGCTCAAGACCATGGTGGAGCGCGGCGCCACACAGAATCCGCCGGTGCGCGTCAGCGGCCTGAACGCCGGCGAGCGCGAGAAGTGGGTCAAGACCATGCCCAATCTGGCCGCCGAATGGGCCAAGGCCAATGCGTCCAAGGGGCCGGCAGGGGATGTGGTCAAGGCCTACATGGAAGCCTTGCGCAAGCAGGGGGTCAAGCCGGTCCGCGACTGGGATAAGGAGCTCTGAGCCCTGCCCTTGCTGTCGCTTGCCATATCCGCCACCGCCCGGAACGGGTGGTGGCGTGAAGGAAACACCCCATGAGTTATGAAGCCAACACGGACCTGGAGTCCGGGGCGCCGGCTGATGCGCCCCGCAGCTGGTTCGGCCGGCTGATCGACAGCCTCAATGCCGCCGGTTCGGTGGTGATCGCGGCTGTCATGCTGCTGATGTGTGCCGACGTGCTGCTGCGCAACCTGCTCAATCGCCCGCTGGACGGCGTGGCCGAACTGGTGGCCACGAGCATCATCGTCATCGTGTTCCTGCAGTTGCCCTCGACCCTGCGGCATGGCCGCATGTCGCGGGCCGACCTGTTCATCGATCCTTTTGTCCAGACGCGCCCCCGGGCCGGCAAGCGGCTGCGGGCCCTGTTTTCACTGGCAGGCGTTTTTGCCTGTGCCGTGATTGCCTACGCCAGCTGGCCCATGCTGGCCCGCGCCTGGCGCGACGACGAGTTCCTGGGGATAGACGGCGTGTTTTCCTTTCCGATCTGGCCCATGCGCCTGGTGGTCTGCATCGGCGCTGCGCTGGCTGCGATCCAGTACGCGTTGTTGACCTGGCAGGACCTTTCGGAATCGCGGCAGGCGCCCCGCGCCCAGGGCGGAGGCTCGAATGACTGATCTGCACATCGGTGCACTGGCCATCCTGCTGATGCTGGGCGGCATCTACTTCGGCATGCACATCGGCGTGGCGCTGATCGTCACGTCCTTCCTGAGCGTCTGGCTCGTCAAGAGCCCGGAAGTCGCGGCACGTTTTGTCGCGGCTGCGGCCAACGACGCCATCCGCGACTACCTGTTCGGTGTGATTCCGCTTTTTGTGCTCATGGGCATGCTGGTGAGCGTGAGCGGAGTGGGGCGCGACACCTTCGACGTATTCCAGTGGTTGACACGTCGCATCCGTGGCGGCCTGGGCCTGGCCACGGTGGGCGCCAATGCGGTCTTCGCCGCCATCACGGGCATCTCCATCGCCTCGGCCTCGGTCTTCACCAAGGTGGCCGTGCCCGAGATGATCCGCCATGGCTACACGCCGCGTTTTGCCGTCGGCGTGGTGGCCGGCTCCTCCGTGCTGGGCATGTTGATCCCGCCCTCGCTGCTGATGATCATCTACGGCGTGCTGGCCGAGGAATCGGTGGGGCGCATGTTCATTGCCGGTGTGATCCCCGGCATCGTGCTGGCCACGGGTTTTGCCGTCCTGATCCTCGGCATGGCCTATCTGCGCCCGGCCATGATCCTGGTGCCGGGCCAGACCGCGGCCCAGGTGGACGCACCGCAGGAAACGCCGGGCAGCGCCGCCATCAAGTTCATTCCCATCCTGCTCCTCATCACCCTGGTGCTGGGCGGTTTGTACGGCGGCCTGTTCACGCCCACCGAGGCCGGTGCCATGGGCGCGGCCGGTGCGCTGGTGATCGCCCTGGTGCGCCGCCGCCTGGATTGGCCCAAGCTGTGGAAGGTCCTGACCGAGACCGGTTATGTCTCGGTCTCGGTGCTGTTTCTCATCATTGCCGCTTCGCTCTACAGCCGCATGCTGGCGCTGACCGGCATGCCGGCAGCCGTGACCGAGGGCATCACCCACCTGGGCCTGGGCTCCTGGGGATTCCTGGGCGCCTATGTGGCCATCGTCGTTGCGCTGGGTTGCATCATCGACTCGGTCTCCATCATGCTGATCATGCTGCCCATCGTGCTGCCCATCGCGCGCGCCTTTGGCATGGACGTGGTCTGGTTCGGCGTGATCACCGTGGTGGCGGTGGAGATCGGCCTGCTGACGCCGCCCTTCGGCGTCTCGGTCTACACCGTGAAGTCGGCGCTGAACGACTCGCGCATCACCATCCGCGACATCTTCGCGGGCTGCTTCCCCTTCGTGCTGATGATGATGGCTGTGCTGCTGCTGTTGGCGGCTTTCCCCAAGCTGTCCACCTGGCTGGCCTATATGTAAGGAGAACCTGACATGCTGTTTGCCTTCATCCTGATCGACAAACCCGAGCACGGCGAACTTCGCCTGCGCGTGCGCCCCGAGCACAAGGCCTACCTGGCCGCCGTGGCCGAACGCATGGCCTTTGCCGGTCCCTTTACGCACGACGACGGCAAGACCATGCTGGGCAGCCTGCTGGTGATCGATTTCCCCAGTCGCACCGCCGCGCACACCTGGTTGGCCGATGAGCCCTTCACCCGGGCCGGCCTGTACGCCAGCACGACCATCCACGCCTTTGTGAACCTGTGGCCGCAGAAGGCCGGTTTCCCGCCGGCGGCCTGAGCACCCGATGCCCATGATCAAGCACATTGTCATGTGGAACGTGCGCGGCGACACGCAGGCGGAGAAGGCGTCGGCCATCGCGCAGCTGCAGCGCAGCTTCGACAGCCTGCGCGGGCGCATTCCCGGCCTGCTGCACCTGGAGATCGGCGTGGACAGCAGCCGCATCGACTATGCCTGCGACGTGGTGCTGTACACGGAGTTCGAGAGCCAGGCGGCGCTGGACGCCTATGGCACGCACCCCGAGCACCTGCGTGTGAAAAACGAGGTGGCCGACCTGCGCATCACCCGCCACCAGGTGGATTACAAGGTTTCCTGATTTTTATTGAACTGACGAGCAAGACCATGAGCAACTCCTTGAACGATGAACTGTTGATCCGCCAGCTGGTGGAGCGCTGGGCCGTCTGGCGCGACGCCGGCGACTGGGAACGTTTCGCCACCGTCTGGCATCCCGAGGGCGTGATGATGGCCACCTGGTTCCAGGGCCCGTTTGCCGAATTCATCCGTGTGACGAAAGAGGGCTGGGCCAAGGGGGTGAGCATCCTGCATTTCCTGGGCGGCTCGGCCATCGAGGTCGCGGGGGACCGCGCCATCGCCCAGACCAAGATGACCATCTCTCAGCGCGGCATGGTCGAGGGCGAGAACGGCCCGGTGCTGTGCGACGTGGTCTGCACCGGCCGCTTCTACGACTTCGTGACCAGGCACAAGGGCGAGTGGAAAGTGCTGCACCGCCAGCCCATCTACGAGAAGGATCGCATCGACCCGGTGGATTCCACGGCCCAGCTCAAGCTCGACCAGCAGGCCCTGGCCGGCTTCCCCGAAGGCTACCGCCACCTGGCCTATATCCAGACGCGCATCGGCTACACCGTGAAGATGGACATGCCCATGCTCAAGGGTCCGGTGGTCGACGAGTTGTACAAGCGCGGCGCACGCTGGTTGGCCGGCGGCGCGCTCGAGCGCTGAGAACTTGTGAATAAATCTACTGCGCAACCCGATCGCGGCGTTGGGCGGTGCTCGCCATCCTCACGTACAGGGAGTACGTTCCGGTGGCTGTGCTCCGTCCGCCTTGCGCTCGGGCCGCTCGCTACGATTTCTTCACAAGTTCTGAGGCCTCTCACAATTTTCTAACCGAGGAGACAGACATGAAAAACATTGCTTCCCTGAACCGACGGCAGCTCGTGCAGGCCGTGCCCGCCCTGGCCCTGGCCGGTCTGAGTCCCATGGCCTGGGCCCAGGCCTATCCAAGCCGTCCGCTGCGTGTCATCGTGCCGCAGCCCCCGGGTGGTGGTTTCGATTTCGTGGCGCGCGCCCTGGGTGAGCGCCTCTCCAAACAGATCGGCCAGAGCGTGGTGGTGGAGAACAAGCCGGGCTCGGGCACCCTGGTGGGCACCGACGCGGCTGCCAAGGCCGATCCGGATGGTTACACCCTGCTGATGGGCTCGGTCTCCAACATTGCGCTCAATATGGGCCTGTACGACAAGCTGTCCTACGACAGCCTGCGCGACTTCGAGCCGGTGGGCCTGGCCGTGAGCTACAGCTACACCCTGATGGCACGCAAGGACCTGCCCTTCAACACGCTGCAGGACGTGGTGGCCTATGCCAAGGCCAACCCGGGCAAGCTCAACTACGCCTCGGCCGGCAATGGCTCGGGCCAGCATGTGCTGGCAGCAGCCCTGTGGCATCTCGCCGGGGTGAACCTCACCCATATTCCCTACAAGGGCGCGCAGGCGGCCTACCAGGATCTGCTGGGTGGCCGGGTGGACCTGTTCTTCGACCTCTCCTCCACGGCGCGCGGCCAGGTGCAGGCAGGTACCGTCAAGGCCCTGGCCCTCTCGGGCGCCGAGCGCAACCCCATGCACCCGGAGGTGCCCACCATCCTGGAAAGCGGTGTGGCACCACTGGACCTTGAGTCCTGGTTCGGCTACTTCGTTCCCAGCAAGACCCCGGCCGCCGTGCAGGAGCGACTGCGCAGCGAGCTGAGCAAGGTGATTGCGCAGCCCGAGTTGCAGGAGGTATTCCGCAAGGCCGGCGGCAAGCCGCTGGCGCTCAGCACCGCGCAGAGCCGCGCACTGGTCAAGCGCGATGTGGAGCGCTGGACCAAGCTGGTGCGTGACATCGGCATCAAGGCCGAATGAGTCGGTCGACAATGCGGCCATCCCCCCGAATCACTCCAAAGGAAAACACATGAAAGTTCTCGGCATCTCCGGCAGCCTGCGCAAGGCCTCGTTCAACAGCATGGCCTTGCGTGCCGCGCAGAAACTGGCGCCGGCCGGCATGGAGATTTCCATCGCCGACATCTCCCAGTTCCCGATGTACAACGACGACGTGCGTCTCGCGGCCGAACCCGCCGTGGTGACGGCCCTCAAGGCCCAGGTGCGTGCCGCCGATGCGATCCTGCTGGTTTCACCGGAATTCAATTTCTCGATCCCCGGGGTGTTGAAGAACACGCTGGACTGGCTGTCGCGCCCGCCCGAGCCGCCGTTTGATGGCAAGACCGTGGCCATCATGGGCGCCGCGCCCGGGCAGGTGGGGACCGCGCGCATGCAGTACCACCTGCGCCAGGTGATGGTCTTCATGAATGCCTTTGTGGTCAACAAGCCCGAAGTCTTCATCAACCACTGCGCCGGCAAGTTCAATGCCGAGGGGAAGCTGACGGACGAGGCGACGGCCAAGATCATCGGCGAGTTGCTGGTGGGACTGAAGAACCTCAAGACCCGCGTCGGTTGAACTTGTGAATAAATCTACTGCGCGGCCCGATCGCCGCGTTGGGCGGTGCTCGGAATCCTCACGTACCTGAAGTACGTTCCGGTTCCTGTGCTCCGTCCGCCTTGCGCTCGGGTCGCTCGCTACGATTTCTTCACAAGTTCGGGTTGGTCGGCGTGCTGCCTCCAAGTCTCTTACACTTCAGCCCTCCCCAGGCCGGGGAGGGTCTGAAGAAAGTTTCCCTTGAATTTTCCCGTCATCACCGATCCCTACTTCTATATGGTGTCGGTGCCCGCGGTGCTCATGCTGGGCGTCAGCAAGAGCGGTTTTGGCGCCGGTTTCGGTTCATTGGCCGTGCCCTTGATGGCGCTGGCCGTCACGGTGCCGCAGGCCGCGGCTATCCTGATGCCGGTCCTGCTGCTCATGGACCTGCTGGGCATCACGGCCCTGCGCAAGGAATTTGACAAGGACCTGCTCAAGTTCCTGCTGCCCTTCGGTCTGCTGGGCACGCTGATCGGCGCCTTGCTGTTCAAGCTGCTGTCCGCCCCCCTCGTGGCCGGCATCGTGGGCGTGTTCACGCTGCTATTCCTGGCGCAGCGCCTGCTGTTTCCGCCGCGCGCCGACAGCACGCCGCCGCCGCGCTGGCTGGGCGGCCTGCTCACCACGGCCGGCGGTTTCACGAGCTTTGTGGCGCACGCGGGTGGGCCGCCCATCGCGGCCTATGTGCTGCCGCTCAAGCTCAAGCCCGTGGTCTTTGCGGCCACCCTGTCCTGGTTCTTCTTTTTCATCAACCTGTCCAAGTGGGTGCCCTATGCCTGGCTGGGCCTGCTGGACTGGCGCAACCTGGCCACCTCCATCGTCCTGCTGCCGCTGGCGCCCGTGGGGGTGTGGATAGGCGTGCGCATGGCGCGGCGCATCAACCCCAGGCTGTTCTACCAGCTGATCTATCTGGGCCTGCTCCTGACCGGCACGAAGCTGGTCTGGGACGCCTTCCACTGAGGCCCGGCTAGGGCTAGGACTTGTCGGTGGGCTGACGCAAGCGCTCGGCGCGCTCCTGGGCCATCTGTTCTTCCAGCTGCTGGCGGCCCTGGCGCACCACGGCGATCAGCTTGCTGCGGTCGCGGAAATGCGGGTGCATCTTCTCGAACAGCTCCAGGTTGTGCTGGCGGAAGCGCCAGGCGAAGGCGCGCGCCTGCTCCTGCGTGTGGCCCAGCAGTTCCAGCACGCTGCGCGCGCTGCGCAGGCTGGACTCGAAAAGTTCACGCTGCACCAGCTGCACGCCCCGTTCGCGCAGTTCGTGCCAGTGCGTGACGTCGCGTGCGCGCGCCACGATCTGCAGGCCGGGAAAGTGCTCGCGCACCAGGTCCACGATCTTGAGCGACTGCTCCTTGTCGTCCACCGCCACCACCAGCACCCTGGCGCTGGCCGCACCTGCGATGCGCAGCAGGTCCAGTCGGGTGGCGTCGCCGTAGTGCACGCGGTAGCCGAAGCTGCGCGCGGCCTCGATCATGTCGGCGTCGTGGTCCAGTACCGTGCTGGGGATGCCCTGGGCCAGCATGACACGCGCCACGATCTGGCCGTAGCGGCCGAAACCGGCGATGAGCACCGGCGCCTCCTGCGGTTCCGAGATTTCGTCCGGCGTGGCACCGCCGGCTGCGGCCAGGCGCGGGGCCAGCAGCTTGTCTACCGCGACCAGCAAAAGGGGGCTGAGCAGCATGGACAGGGCTACGGCGCCGATCAGCAGGGACGTCGTCTGGCCGGAGAGCAACTGCGCCCCGGCCGCGGTCTGGAAGACCACGAAGGCGAACTCGCCGCCCTGGGCCAGCAGCAGGGTGATGACCGGGCGCTCGGGCAGGGGCACACGCATGAAACGTGTCATGGCATAGATCAGCGCGGCCTTGATGGCCAGGAAACCCAGCACCAGCAGGGCGATCAGCCCGGGCGCCGAGCGCAGCACCGAGAGGTCGATGCTCATGCCGACCGCGATGAAGAACAGGCCCAGCAGCAGGCCCTTGAAGGGCTCGATGTCGGTCTCCAGCTCGCGCCGGTATTCGCTTTCTGCCAGCAGCACGCCGGCGAGGAAGGCGCCGAGGGCCATGGACAGGCCGATCTGCTGCATCAGTGTGGCGATGCCCACCACCAGCAGGAGGGCTGCGGCGGTGAAGATTTCGGGTGTGCGGCTGCGTGCGATCCAGCGCAGAACGGGGCGCAGCAGCAGGCGGCCGCCCAGCACGATGCCCCCGATGACGAGCACGATCTTGACCAGCTCGCCCCAGCGGAAATCGTCGTTGGCCTGGCCGGGCTCGGCACCCAGCAGGGGCAGCAGGGCCAGGATGGGGATGGCGGCCACGTCCTGGAACAGCAGGATGGAAAAGCCTGCCTGGCCGCCCGGGGTGGGCAGCAGGTTGCGTTCGCCCATGACCTGCAGGGCGATGGCCGTGGAGGACAGGGCCAGGCCCAGGGCCGCCACCAGCGGGATTTTCCAGCCGCCCAGCTGGGCCGGGAAGAACAGGCCCAGGGCATAGAGGCCGAGGAAAAGGGCAGCGCTGCAGGCCAGCACCTGGGCGCTGCCCCAGCCGAAGATGGGCCGGCGCAGGCTCCAGAGCCGGCGCGGCTCCAGTTCCAGCCCGATCAGGAAGAGCATGAGCACCACGCCGAACTCGGCGAAATGCAGCACGTCCTGCACCTCGCTGACCAGGCCCAGGCCCCAGGGGCCGATGATGATGCCCGCGCCCAGGTAGCCGATGATGGCGCCCAGGCCCAGGTATTTGCTCAGGGGCACGGCGATGACGGCGGCGCAGAGGTAGACGAAGGTGTGGCTGAGCCAGCTGGAGGTGTGTTCCATGGTGTCTGATTCCTGGGCCGGCAAGAGGGTGTGGACAGACTTTACGCTAGCATGAAAACATAACGAAGGAGACAGAACCCATGCGCAACATCAGCCGGCAGAACGTGACCGAGGCCGTGAGCCAGAGTTTCAGCAGGATCGAAGACCCGCGCCTGCGCTTCCTGGTGGCCAAGCTGGTCAGCCATCTGCACAGCTACGCCACCGAGACGCAGCTCACCCACGCCGAGTGGCAGGCCGGCCTGGCCTTCCTGCACCGGGCGGCCGAGATCAGCAGCGCCTCACGCAGCGAGTTCACGCTGATGTCGGATGTGCTGGGCCTGTCCTCGCTGGTGGATCTGCTGGCTTCGGCACCGGGCGCGACCGAAGGCAGCGTGCTGGGGCCTTTCCATACCCGGGGCTCGCCCTGGGTGGAGAGTGGCGCCGACCTGAAGCGCGACAACAGCGGCGAGCCGGTCCTGCTGCGCGGCCGGGTGAGTGACACCGGGGGCCAGCCCATCACGAGCGCCACGGTGGACTTCTGGCAGAACGCCGACAACGGCCTGTACTGGCAGTTGGACAACACACAGCCGCAGGACAATCTGCGTTGCCAGATGAAGGTCCTGTCCGATGGCCGCTTCGAGCTGCTCACCATCCGGCCCCGGCCCTATATGGTGCCCACGGACGGTCCGATCGGCGAGCTGCTGCGCGTGGCACAGCGGGACGCCTGGCGGCCGGCGCACTACCACCTCATCGTGGAGGCGCCCGGTTACCGCAGCCTGGTGACCGAGTTGTTCGACGCGGAAGACCCTTATGTCGCGAACGACGCGGTGTTTGGCGTGCGCGAGTCCCTGGTGGCGACCTTCAAGCCGGAAAACGACCCGGCGGTGCGGGCCCGCTACCAGCTGCCGGGCAGCTATCTCGTCGTGGACTTCCCGGTGGTGCTGGCGCTCGAGCAGGCCTAGCCTACTCGTCGGCGATCGGGTTCGACAGGATGCCGATGCCCTCGACCTCGATCTCGCAGATGTCGCCCGGCGCCATCCAGACCGGCGGCGTACGCGCATAGCCCACGCCGGCGGGCGTGCCGGTGATGATCACGTCGCCCGGCTCCAGCGTCATGCACTCGGTGATGATGCACAGTGACTCGACCACGTCCCAGAGGAAATCCCTGGTGTTGGCGTCCTGCATGACCTTGCCGTTCAGGCGCGACTGGATGCGCAGGCCCGCGGCGCCGGGCGGCAGCTCGTCGGGTGTCACCAGCCAGGGGCCGAAGGGGCCGCTGCCGTCGAAGTTCTTGCCTATGGTCCACTGGTTGGTCTTGCGCTGGTAGTCGCGGATGCTGCCGTCGTTGAAGCAGGAATACCCGGCCACACATTCCAGCGCATTTGCCTTGGTCAGGTGGCGTGCCTTTTTGCCGATGACGACGGCGAGCTCGGCCTCGTAGTCCAGCTTGGTGGAGGCCTTGGGCCGGATGATGGGCTCCAGGTGGCCGATCATGGAGGTGGCCCCACGCAGGAAGAAGCTGGGGTATTCGGGACGGGCATGGCCGCCTTCCTTGGCGTGGTCGGCGTAGTTGAGCCCCAGGCAGACGATCTTGCCGGGGCGTGGCACCAGGGGCAGGAAGCGCACACCCGCCAGCGGCTTCACGGCCGCTACCGGGGCCTGGGCCGCAGCCTGTTGGGCGGCTTCCAGGCCACCGGGCTGGGCGATCAGCGTGCCCATGTCACCCGGCAGCTGGGGCGCCGCCAGGGACAGGTCGACGTATTCCCGGGCCTGGGCGCTCTTGAGCACGCCGATGCGGGCCTGGCCCTGCGCGTCGAAACTGAACAATCTCATGTCTGTCTTCCCTAAGAAAAATTCTCGGCAGCCGGTCTTACTCGACCTTGGCGCCTGTGCTCTTGACCACGGCCGCCCATTTGTCGACCTCGGCGCGCAGGAAGTTGCTGAACTCGGCCGGGCTGTTGCGGGTCGATTCCATGCCCAGGCTGACGAATTTCTCCTTCGACTCGGGCAACTCCATGGCCTTGTTGATCTCGGCGTTGATGCGGTCCACCAGGGCCTGCGGCGTGCCGGCCGGCAGGAAGAAGCCGACCCAGGTGTAGTCGTCGAAATCGGTGTAGCCGAATTCGGTGACCGAGGGCACGTCGGGCAGCAGGGCGGAGCGTTTGGCGCTGGTGACGGCGATCGCGCGCACCTTGCCGGCCTTGATCTGTGGCACGGCTGGCGGCATGGAGGTGGAGGACATGGGGGCGTGGCCGGCCACCACGGCGGCGATGGCCTGGGCCGGCTGGTAGGGCACGTGGGTGATGTCCACCTTGGCGGCGTTCTTGAGGCGCTCGATCGAGAGGTGGGTGGTGGTGCCGATGCCGGAGGAGGCGTAGCTCAGCTTCTCCCTGCGCGCCAGCTCGATCAGCTCCTTCAGGTCCTGGGCCGGTGTGGCCGGGTGGACGGTGATGATGTTGGGTGTGCGGGGGCCGAGCGCCAGCGGCGCGAAGTCCTTGAGGGCGTCGTAGCCGGCGTTGGGATAGAGCGAGGGATTGACGGCGTAGGCCACGCTGTGCACCAGGACCGTGTAGCCGTCCGGCGCGGCGCGCTTGACCTGGCCGGTTGCGATGTTGCCGCCAGCGCCGGGTTTGTTTTCCACGGTGAAGGCGCCGCCGGTGCTTTCGCCGAGCTTTTGCGCAACGACGCGCGCGATGACATCGGTGAAGGCACCGGGGCCGAAGCCGACCACGATGCTGACGGGTTTGGCCTTGGGCCAGTCGGCCTGGGCCGAGGCCGCGCCGGTACCGAAAATGCCGAGGGCGGCCAGCATCAGACCCAACCCCTTGTGTGCGAACTTGCTGTCCATGATGGTCTCCGGTGAGGCGGCAGGGTCGATGCCCGGCCTGTGTTTGCGGGCCATCTTATCGGCAGGAGACCGCGCGCGCTCGGGGCCTAGGGTTAGTCCCGAGCCTGTGGACGCGACCGGTTTGCAGGCGGCTGCTTGGCATTCATGGGCTAATATGGCATAAGGTCGGGACTCCAAGGAGCACGTGATGCCGGTTGTCGTGGTTGCCAATCCCAAGGGGGGCGTCGGAAAGTCCACCCTGTCCACCAATGTGGCGGGTTACTTTGCCAGTCAGGGGCACAAGGTCATGCTGGGTGATGCCGATCGCCAGCAGTCCTCACGCCTGTGGCTGGGCCTGCGCCCGGCCACGGCGCGGCCCATCGTGAGCTGGGACGTGGGCGAGGACAAGCTGGCCAAGCTGCCCAAGGGCACGACCCATGTGGTGCTCGACACCCCGGCCGGGCTGGACGGCGCGCGCATGAAGGACGTGCTGCGCCACGCCGACAAGGTCATCGTGCCGCTGCAGCCCAGCGTGTTCGACATCTTCGCCACCCGCGCTTTCCTGGACCAGATCAAGGCCAACTACCATGCGGGCATGCAGGTCGGCATCGTCGGCATGCGGGTGGACGGCCGCACCATCTCGGCCGACAAGCTGCGCGCCTTCGTGGACGCGCTGGGTGTGCCGGTGCTGGCCTATCTGCGCGACACGCAGAACTACATCCACCTCGCCGCCCATGGCCTGACCCTCTTTGATGTGGCGCCCAGCCGGGTCGAGAAGGATCTGGAGCAGTGGCAGGGTTTGTGCCGCTGGCTGGACGCCTGATCTGGTCAGGGTCGCCGGTTTGACAGCCGGCCGGCCCACGCTGCCGCTACAGTGGGCGGCATGAAAACCTTCCAGTCCCTCAAGGAGTTTCCCGCGCTGGTGGGCCAGGAGGTCGCGGTCAGCGACTGGCTCACCATCACGCAGGAGCAGGTCAACCAGTTCGCCCAGGCCACGGGTGATCACCAGTGGATCCACGTCGACGTGGAACGTGCCAAGGCCGGGCCTTTCGGCGGGCCGATCGCCCATGGCTTTCTCACGCTGTCCCTGCTGCCCCGGTTCTTCGAAAGCACCATGGAAATCGTCGAGTCGCGCATGGGCGTGAACTACGGCCTCAACCGCGTGCGTTTCATGGCCCCGGTGCCCGTGGGCAGCCGCCTGCGCGCACGCATGAAGCTGCTGGCCTGCGAGCCTATCGACAACAACGGCGTGCAGATGACGTGGGAGGTGACGATCGAGCGCGAAGGCGCGGCCAAGCCGGTCTGCGTGGCCGAGTCGGTCGCCCGGCGCTACCCCTGAGACGGTTTACTCCGTCGCAAACCCGTTCTGCCGCCAGGCTTCGAACACCGTTACCGCGACTGCGTTGGACAGGTTCAGGCTGCGCTGCCCCGCGCGCATGGGCAGCTTGAGCTGTCGCGCAGGGGCGAAGGCGGACCGCACGGTGTCGCTCAGGCCGCGGGTCTCGGCACCGAAGACCAGCCAGTCGCCCGGTTCGAAGGCCACGTCGTGCACCTGGCGCGTGCCGCGTGTGGTCAGCGCAAACATGCGTTCGGGCCGTGGCCGGGCGTCTGCGAGGAATGCTTCCCAGCTCGCGTGGCGGCGCAGCTCGGCATATTCGTGATAGTCCAGGCCGGCCCGCCGCATGTGCTTGTCGTCCATGGAAAAACCCAGCGGCTCGACCAGGTGCAGGGTGCAGCCCGTGTTGGCACTCAGGCGGATGACGTTGCCCGTGTTGGGCGGGATCTCGGGTTCGACCAGGACGATGTGGAACATCCCTCCATTCTCCCCTGCGTCGGGCTGGTAAATCGCCGCTCTCTTCCTAGAATGAAATGTCTACACACAGGGGACAAACCATGAAATCCTTGGACAAGCTGCACACGGACTTTGGTGCTTTTTTCCCGACGGGCCATATGGTGGTGGCGTTCCAGCAGGCCCAGGACGCACATCAGGTCGTGCACGAACTGGAAGAGCTGGCGCATCGGCCGTTGGACGCGCTGGAGCTGACGCCGCAGCAGATGGCGGAGTTCGCCGAGAAGAACCTGCACCAGGCGGGTTTCATCGCCAATATGGGCACCAGCCTGAAGACGGTGCAGGCCTTTCTGGACGCCGCCAGGGCCGGGGCCACCTTCCTGATCGTGCCGGTGCCCGACAGCAGCGCCGCCGAGCGCGTGTCGCAGGCCATCCATCACGTGCCCTTTGTCCTGGCCGAGCGCTACCACCGCATGGTCATCGAAACCGTGCACTGAGGCCGGCTACTCGGTCCTGGCCAGCACCAGGCCCGTGATGTGCGCGGCCCCGGCCGCGCGCAGGGCCTGCGCCGCTGTGTAGAGCGAGGCGCCGCTGGTCATGACGTCGTCCACCAGCACCAGGCGCTGCCCTTTGATCTCCTGTTCTCGGCCCGGCGCCACCCCGAAGGCGCCACGCACATTGCGCAGCCGTGCGGGCCGTGGCAGGCTGCTTTGCGCCGGTGTGTCATGCAGGCGCAGCAGCAGCCGGGCGTCGGTCTTGCCCGGTGCCAGCTGGCGTGCCAGTTCCAGGGCCTGGTTGAAACCCCGTTCACGCAGGCGTTCACGCGACAGGGGCATGGGCAGCACCCGGTCGGCGGCTTCCAGCGCCGGTTCGGCCCAGGGCGTGCTGCGCATCAGCAGGGCCAGGGCCGAGGACCAGCCCGGGCTGGCGCCGAACTTGTAACGCGCGACCAGCCCGCTCCAGGGGTATTCATAAGTCACAGCAGCCAGACAGAGGTCCAGGGGCGGTGTTTCCTTGATGCATGCACCGCAGCGCGCCACCCCGGCGGGCAGCGGCATGGCGCAGCCCTGGCAGCGCGGGCGGGGCTGGGCAAAGCGTGCCACGCAGGCCTCGCACAGGGTCCGGGCCGGCCAGGCATGGCAGACCGCGCACTGGCTGGGCAGGGCGGTGCTCAGGCGGTCGAGCAGGGCGCGCAACATGGGGCACCTAAAAACTGTAGTTGGGTACGCCCGAGTGGGTTGTCATGGGGTGGGCAGGGAAGGCGCGACGACGCGGCAGGCTAATGCCTGCAAGGAGGAGCAACGTACCCTGCGCGCGCCAGGGCAGCGCAATCGGGTGTACAGCGTACCCATCTTCTGGATGGGCGGCATCGTGGACATGAACTCCGGCATTCATGGGTATAGCCAGCGGACGGTAAGCGGTCAACTGCGGTTTTTAGGTTCAATATACTCGCCGGTCCATGTCCGATCACCGTCCCCCCACCATCGATCCCGTTGCGGCCGCGCGCTGGGCGCAGCGCCTGCAGACGGCCTCCGCCTGGTTGCATGAAGAGGTGGCGCGGCGCATGGAACAAAGGCTGGACTGGATCGTGCGTCAGCCGAAGAGCCTGCTGCACTGGGAGCCCCTGCGCGGTGGTCTGCAGGCCCAGGCCCTGCTGGCGCGGCGGTATCCGGACGCACGTTGCGAGGTCAGCGCCGCCGTTCCGCAGGAGATGGCCCTGGCCCGACGCGCGGCCATGCTGCCCTGGTGGCATCCGGCGCGTTGGCGCAAGGCCTTGCGGCCGACCGCGCCGCAAGCGGCCGAACTGCTCTGGGCGAACATGTCCCTGCACATGGCCGCCGATCCGCAGGCCCTGATCCGGCGTTGGCAGGAGGCGCTGGCGGTCGATGGTTTCCTGATGTTCTCCTGCTTCGGCCCCGACACCCTGCGTGAGCTGCGCACGCTGTACCAGGCGCTGGGCTGGCCGGCCCCTGCCCATGAATACACCGACATGCACGACTGGGGCGACATGCTGGTGGCGGCTGGTTTTGCCGAGCCCGTGATGGACATGGAACGCATCGAGCTGACCTTCGAAACACCGCAGCGCCTCTTGCAGGAGCTGCGTGAACTCGGGCGCAACCTGCATCCGGCGCGGCCTGCCGGTCTGCGCGGCCGCGGCTGGTTGCGGCAGTTGCATGCCGCGCTGCAGGGGCTGGCCGATCCGGCGCAGGACGGGCGGCTCAGATTGAGCTTCGAGGTCATCTACGGCCATGCCTTCAAGCCGCAGCGCCGCCTGACCCTGGCCGCCGAAACCACCTTGAGCCTGGACGAGATGCGCGCAACGCTGCGCCGTCCACAGGACCCGCGCGCCTGATCGGCATGCGTCCCATCAGCCAGATGGGGCTCAAAAGTGCTGGGCTACAATAAGCGGTTGCTGAATTTCGAAATTCAACGGTAGCTTGCTGCCTGTCCCTGACCGGGGCGGGTGCGTCGGTCACAAGCCGCATGTCGGGCAAGCCTGGGCAGTCCTGGATTAATTAAGACCTTGAAGAAGTGAACATGATGAAGAGCATTTCTAATAAATTGGCTTCACTGCTGCTCATGGCCGGCGCTTGGGCCGGTACGGCGGCCTTCACCGCAGCCTGGGCTGTCAACGACCTGCCCGGTGGTCCGGCGGTCAACCAGCTCAATCTGGCGCCCGCAGCCACCAAGATCGCCGCCGAACAGCAGTGGCTGCACTGGTTCCTGCTGATCATCTGTACCGTCATCTTCGTGGCGGTGTTCGGCGTGATGTTCTATTCCATCCTGAAGCATCGCAAGTCGGTGGGTCACAAGGCGGCCGACTTCCACGAGTCCGTCGCCGTGGAAATCGCCTGGACCGTGATCCCCTTCATCATCGTGATCCTGATGGCCCTGCCGGCCACCAAGGCCGTCGTGGCCATGAAGGACACCAGCAACGCGGATCTGACCATCAAGGCCACCGGTTACCAGTGGAAATGGGGTTACGACTACCTCAAGGGCGAGGGCGAAGGCATCGGCTTCATCTCCACCCTGGACAACAACCACCGCGTGATGTCCGAATCGGGCAAGCCCGCGCCAACCGACGACTACCTGCTCAAGGTCGACAACCCCCTGGTGGTGCCGGTCGACAAGAAGGTCCGCATCATCACCACCGCCAACGACGTGATCCACGCCTTCATGGTGCCGGCCTTCGGCATCAAGCAGGACGCCATTCCCGGTTTCGTGCGCGACACCTGGTTCCGCGCCGAGCGGACCGGCGACTTCTACGGCCAGTGCGCCGAGCTGTGCGGCAAGGAGCACGCCTACATGCCCATCCACGTGAAGGTGCTGTCGGCGGAAGACTATTCCAAGTGGGTTGATGGCCAGAAGAAGGCCATGGCAGCCAAGGCCGACGATCCGGCCAAGGTCTGGGTGCTGGACGACCTGGCCAAGCGCGGCGAGAAGGTCTATGCCGCCAACTGCGCGGCCTGCCACCAGGCCAACGGCAAGGGCGCCGGCCCCATCAAGGCGCTGGACGGTTCGTCCATCGTGCTGGATGCCGACAAGGGCAAGCAGATCGCCATGTTGCTCAACGGCAAGGGTGCCATGCCGGCCTGGAAACAGCTGAGCGACACCGAGATTGCCGCCGTCATCACCTACACCAAGAACAACTGGTCCAACAAGACCGGCCAGCTGGTGCAGCCGGCCGACATCAAGACCGCCCGCAAATAAACAGTCGTCAGACGCCTAGAGTATTGAGAAGGAAATCAGGATGAGTGCCGTTCTAGACCATCACGATCACCACGCCCATGACGATCACCATGCCCCCACGGGCTGGCGGCGCTGGGTCTACGCGACCAATCACAAGGACATCGGTACCCTGTACCTGCTGTTCTCGTTCACCATGCTGATGCTCGGTGGCGTGCTGGCGCTGATGATCCGCGCCGAGCTGTTCCAGCCCGGCCTGCAGCTGGTGAATCCCGAGCTGTTCAACCAGCTGACCACCATGCACGGCCTGATCATGGTGTTCGGCGCCATCATGCCGGCCTTTGTGGGTTTTGCGAACTGGATGATTCCGCTGCAGATTGGCGCCAGTGACATGGCCTTTGCGCGGATGAACAACTTCAGCTTCTGGCTGCTGATTCCCGCGGCCCTGATGCTGGCCGGCTCGTTCTTCATGCCCGGTGGCGCACCCGCTGGCGGCTGGACGATCTACGCACCGCTGTCGCTGCAGATGGGCCCGTCCATGGACGCCGGCATCTTTGCGCTGCACATCCTGGGTGCCTCGTCCATCATGGGTTCGATCAACATCATCGTCACCATCCTGAACATGCGTGCCCCTGGCATGACGCTGATGAAGATGCCGATGTTCTGCTGGACCTGGCTGATCACCGCCTACCTGCTGATCGCCGTGATGCCCGTGTTGGCAGGCGCGATCACGATGACGCTGACCGACCGCCACTTCGGCACCACCTTCTTCAACCCCGCCGGCGGCGGTGACCCGGTGATGTTCCAGCACATCTTCTGGTTCTTCGG
>JBEIPS010000204.1:0-1879 GCA_040376915.1 Hylemonella sp. | reverse complement strand
GAACTGCCCTGGACCCTGCTGGCCATGGCCTGGCTGCCGCCCGAAAATACGCTGCGCATACGCGAGGCGCTGCGCCGCCTGATGCTGCGTTTCCCCTTTGCCAGCTGCGTGCCTTTCGGCCACGAACGCCAGGGCGTGCTGTTCCGTGCCGCGAGCCACGAGGCCGTGCCCGACGAACTGCTGGCCGAGATCGAACAATTGCTGGGCCTGGACGCGGCCGGCACGCTGCGTTATGCCGATCGCAAACGCGGCCAGCGCCGTGCCGCCCTGCTGCAACGCGAAGGTGAAAACACCACGCTGCAGGCCGTGCTGCTGGCAGGTGACACCAGCGCCGAAAGCTGGATCCGCACCCTGCTGCAAGAGCAACTGCCGGCGCAAAGCTATGGCCGCCTGCTGCTGCTTCCCGGCAGCAAGGCACCGGCGGCGCTGCCCGCGAGCAGCCGCCAGGTCTGCACCTGCTTCAACATCAGTGAAAACGCCATCGAGGCCACGCTGGCGCAATGCACTGGCAGCGAGAGTGCGCGCCTGGCCATCCTGCAGCAGAGCCTGAAGTGCGGCACCAACTGCGGCTCCTGCGTACCCGAACTGCAGCGCATGGTGCGTCGTGTCGTGCCGATCAAGCAGGCGGCCTGAAACTTGCAAAGCCTGAACATGCACACAAACACCCTGCCCCTCACCGGTTCTTGCACCCTCGTAGGCGCGGGCCCGGGCGACCCCGAACTGCTCACGCTCAAGGCCCTCAAGGCCATCCAGCGCGCCACCGTGCTGCTGGTCGACGACCTGGTCAACGAAGCCATCGTGGCGCACGCTGCGCCCACGGCGCGCATCGTGCATGTGGGCAAACGCGGCGGCTGCAAGTCCACCCCGCAGTCCTTCATCGAGAAGCTCATGATCACCGCGGTGCGCGAAGGCGAGCATGTGGTGCGCCTCAAGGGGGGTGACCCTTTCATCTTCGGCCGCGGCGGCGAAGAGGTGGAGCACCTGGCCGAGGCAGGCATCCGCGTGCACGTCATCAACGGCATCACTTCGGGCCTGGCGGCCGTCACCGGCCTGGGTGTGCCGCTGACCCACCGTGAGCATGCGCAGGGTGTGATCTTTCTTACCGGTCATGCCAAGCCCGGCACCAGCGGGCCGGACTGGGCCGCGATCGCGGCCACCGTGCACGCAGCCCGGCTCACGCTGGTGATCTACATGGGCGTGAGTGGCGCGCAGCAGATCGAGCAGGGCCTGCTGTGCGGCCTGCCCGGCGATACACCGGTGGCCCTGGTGCAGCACGCCTCGCTGCCCCAGCAACGTCGTGCGCTCACCACACTGGAACAGTTGCACGCCACGCTGGTGCGTGAAGAACTCGGCAGCCCCTGTGTCATGGTGGTAGGTGAGGTGCTGCAGGGCGTGTTGCAGCTGCAGCAAGCTGGCCCGCGGTTTGCTTGGGGTACTTGAACAGGGCGCATTTCATCGGGCCCTGCCATCTCGCCGGTGCCTGCCATGAACACAAACCCTTCCGCCACAACCTTCACCCCGCGCACCGCCATCCCGCTCCAGAAGACGGTGCTGCCGGCGCACATCAAGGGCCTCTCGCTCGTCAACCTCGCCGCGCGCCAGCGCATGCTCTCGCAGCGCATGATCCTGCAGACCCTGCTGGCCTCGCGCGGTGATGCGCAGAAGTTCGAGGCCGCGCAACGCAGCCTGCAGATCTTCACCGAGAGCCAGCAGCACCTGCAGGCCACCATCACGCATTTGGACAAGAGCGCCGCCGAGAAGGTCGAAGCCATCTACCACGGCCCGCGCGGCGTTGGCCCGCTCATCGCCTCCTTCATTCAGCTCATGGGGCGCACCCTGGAGCAGATCGAACGCAAGGCGCCCGGCGTGCCCGATGCGT
>JBEIPS010000020.1:0-43839 GCA_040376915.1 Hylemonella sp. | reverse complement strand
GGCGCTGGTAAATGGTGCCGTCGGGGTTGCGGTCGAAGGGCATGCCCATGTGCTCCAGGTCGTACACGACCTTGGGCGCTTCGCGGCACATGAATTCGATGGCGTCCTGGTCGCCGAGCCAGTCGGAACCCTTGACGGTGTCGTAGAAGTGGTAGTGCCAGTTGTCCTCGGACATGTTGCCAAGGGAGGCGCCAATACCGCCCTGGGCGGCGACGGTGTGCGAGCGGGTCGGGAAGACCTTGGACAGCACGGCCACGTTCAGGCCGGCGCGGGCCAGTTGCAGCGAGGCGCGCATGCCGGAGCCGCCAGCCCCGACGATGACAACGTCAAATTTGCGCTTGGAGATGGAATAGGACATGACTCAGAGTCTCCACAGGACTTGGATGGCCCAGCCGGCACAGCCGACCAGCCAGACGATGGTGAATACCTGCAGGGACAGGCGCAGCCAGACCGGCTTGATGTAATCCATCCAGATGTCGCGCATGCCGACCCAGACATGCCAGGCCAGCGCGACGATGATGGAGAAGGTCAGCACCTTCATCCACTGGGTGGCAAAGATGCCGGCCCAGGCTTCGTAGCCGATGGGGCCGCGGGTGAACAGCACCTGGGCCAGCACCACGAAGGTGAACAGGACCATGAGGATGGCGGTGATGCGCTGGCTGAGCCAGTCGCGCAGGCCGTAATGCGCACCGACGACGATGCGCTTGGAGCCGAAGTTGACAGACATGCTTGCTCCTTGTTTCTTAATAGAGGCCGAACAGCTTGGCACCCAGCACCACCGTCAGGGCGATGCTGAGAACCAGGGTGACGATGGCCGAGCTGCGACCGAATTCCTTGCTGACCGCGTGGGCCACGTCCATCCACAGGTGGCGCAGGCCGGCAACGATGTGATGCAGAAAGGCCCAGATCAGGGCCAGTGCCACCAGCTTGAAGAACCAGCCCGGCACGAAGCCGATGCCGACCGAGAAGAGGGCGCTGAAACGGGCGTAGGAATACTCGGAGGTGACCGAGGTATCGAACAGCCAGATGAAGAAGGGCAGCAGCAGGAACATCAGTGCACCGCTGACGCGATGCAGGATGGAGACCCAGGCAGCTGGTGCCATTCGGTAGGTAGGCAGATCCTTGAGGGCGTGGATGTTACGGAACTCGGGGCGCTGAGCCCGGGAGGGCGTGGCAAGTTCGGACATGATGGGCTTTCGATGGATGTAACCGCCTTGTAATTTTCAGGCGTTGTCGGGGTCAAATTCTATTGCAATGCAGCATCCATAAGCTTGTATCGAAAAATTCATTGTTCGAGCTTATGGTCGTAACCGAGTTTCTCAACTCAGCACATTGCGGTAATGATGAGTATCGGTCAAGTAGAGGCCGCGGCGCAGTTCCATGGGCACGTCGTTATAGGTATAGGCGATGCGCTCGACGCTCAGCAGCGGGGTGTTCTTGGCCACCTTGAGCAGGGCGCTCTGGGCTGCGTCGGGCAGGACGGCGCGTATCTTCTCCTCGGCGCGCACCATGCGCACGCCGAACTCGGTTTCGAACAGCTCATACATATGCCCGTGGTGCTGGCTCAGGCGCTCGGCTGTCAGGCCCTTGAAGGGGGTGCCGGGCAGCCACAGGTCTTCCAGGATGGTGGGGGTACCCGCGAAGGACAGCACCCGCCGTGCCTGCAGCACGCTGTCGCCGGTACGCAGGGCCAGGGCGCGGGCGATCTCGGCGCTCGCACGCAGGCGCTTGCAGTCGATGATGTTGCGTTCGGCCGGGCCCTCGCTCTGGCGGTCGCCCTGGTCGGGCATAAGGCGCAGGAAACGGTACTGCACATGCTGTTCGGCATGGGTGGCCACGAAGGTGCCCTTGCCCTGGCGGCGTACCAGCAGGTTTTCCGCGGCGAGTTCGTCAATCGCCTTGCGCACGGTGCCCTGGCTGACACGGTAACGTGCTGCCAGGTCCATTTCGCTTGGGATGGCTTCCCCGGGTTTCCATTCGCCCGATTGCAGGCTTTGCAGGATCAGCCCCTTGATCTGCTGGTACAGGGGGCTGAAGGCCGGTGTCGGCAGACCTCCCGCCCCGGCATCGGTGGGGGCCGGGGTGCTGTCAGCGAGGGAGCTTGCGCTGGGGTTCATGCGGATGGCCGGAGGTTGTAAGGGGGTCCAAACACTTCGAATCATATCTTATATAAGACATAAGACAAATTGATAAATCAGGGTTTTCGCGCTACACTCGCGGGGAACATCTGGGGTACCGCCGACCCGTCGTGCGGCGGGGCTCCGCGGTCCTCGCTTCCTTATCACTATCTGGAGTTCCACCATGAGCAAAAAGCCCGTCCGCGTCGCCGTCACCGGCGCCGCAGGTCAAATCGGTTACGCCCTGCTGTTCCGCATCGCCTCCGGCGAAATGCTGGGCAAGGACCAGCCCGTCATCCTGCAATTGCTCGAAGTCCCTGTCGAAGGCCCCCAGAAGGCACTCAAGGGCGTGATGATGGAACTTGACGACTGCGCTTTCCCCCTGCTGGTCGGCATGGAAGCCCACAGCGACCCCATGACCGCCTTCAAGGACGCTGACTACGCCCTGCTGGTGGGCTCGCGCCCGCGCGGCCCGGGCATGGAACGTGCCGAGCTGCTGGCCGTCAACGGCGCCATTTTCACGGCCCAGGGCAAGGCCCTGAACGCCGTGGCTTCGCGCAAGGTCAAGGTGCTGGTGGTCGGCAACCCGGCCAACACCAATGCCTACATCGCCATGAAGAGCGCGCCGGACCTGCCGCGCAAGAACTTCACCGCCATGCTGCGCCTGGACCATAACCGCGCCGCCAGCCAGATTGCCGCCAAGACCGGCAAGGCCGTGGCCGACATCGAAAAGCTCACCGTCTGGGGCAACCATTCGCCCACCATGTACGCCGACTACCGCTTCGCCACCATCAAGGGTGAGAGCGTGGCCAAGATGATCAACGACCAGGAATGGAACGCCAACGTCTTCCTGCCCACCGTGGGCAAGCGTGGCGCCGCCATCATCGAGGCGCGCGGCCTGTCCTCGGCCGCATCGGCCGCCAACGCCGCCATCGACCACATGCGCGACTGGGCCCTGGGCACCAATGGCAAGTGGGTCACCATGGGCATTCCGTCGGATGGCCAGTACGGCATTCCGAAGGACGTCATGTTCGGCTTCCCCGTCACCTGCGAAGGCGGCGAGTACAAGCTGGTCGAGGGCCTGGCCATCGACGAATTCAGCCAGAAGTGCATTGACAAGACCCTGGCCGAGCTGGTGGGTGAACAGGACGGCGTGAAGCACCTGCTATAAGTCCTGCGCGTCAGACGCCATGGCCCATCCGCGCGACATTCTTCTCGGCGCCCAGGCCGCAGCCGGCTTCCTGCCGGTCTGCGACCACTACAGCGGCGTCGAGGTGCGCATGCGCAAGAGCCTGCAGCTGCAGGCCGAGATGACGGCCGAGTTCGGCGCCTGCGTGTTCGACGCCTCGCTCGATTGCGAGGACGGCGCCCCGGTGGGCGGCGAGCGTGACCATGCCCAGATGGTGGTGGCCCTGGTCAATGAAGCCCAGGCCACGGCCCGCAAGACCGGCCTGCCCGCCGCGCCACGCATTGCCGTGCGCGTGCATCCGGTGGACCATGCGGCCTTCGAAGCCGACGTGGCGACCATCGTCGGTGGTGCCGGCCAGGCGCTGTGCCATCTCATGATCCCCAAGGTCGAGACCGTGGCCGACGTTGAGCGCGCGGTGTCCGCCATCGATGTGGCTGCACGCCATGCCGGCCGCGCTGAGCCGCTGCCCTTGCAGGTGCTACTGGAGTCTCCTGCGGCCGTGCACCGCGCCTTCGACATCGCCGCGCATCCGCGTGTGCAGTCCATCAGCTTCGGTCTGATGGATTTTGTGTCGGCCCATGGCGGCGCCATTCCCGACAGCGCCATGAGTTCCAAACCCGACGGCCTGACGGGCGAGTTGGGCCAGTTCACGCATCCCCTGGTGCTGCGCGCCAAGCTTGAGATTGCCGCGGCCTGCCATGCCCACGGCAAAGTGCCTTCTCACTGTGTGGTGACCGAATTCAGCGACACTGGGGCGATGAAGGCCGCCGCCCGCAAGGCATCGCGCGAGTTCGGCTACACGCGCATGTGGAGCATCCATCCGAGCCAGATCCGCCCCATCCTGGAGGCGCTGGCGCCCAGCGGGGCTGATATCGAGCGCGCTGCCGCCATCGTACAGGCGGCCGAACAGGCGCAGTGGGCCCCCGTGAGCTACGAAGGCCAATTGCACGATCGCGCCAGCTACCGTTATTACTGGCAGGTGCTGGAACGCGCGCACCAGACCGGGCGGGCGCTGCCCGCCGCCATGCAAGCCTATTTCGCGACTCCGGTCGCTCTGAAAACCCCAGCTGTTCCCGCCTGAGGCGGGGACGTATTTTTGAATTTGCTAAGAAGGAGTCACCATGTTGCAAGCCTACCGCGCCCATGTTGCTGAACGAGCTGCGCTCGGCATCCCTGCCTTGCCGCTCACGGCCAAGCAGACCGGCGAACTGATCGAGCTGCTGAAGAACCCGCCCAAGGGTGAAGAGACCACCCTGGTCGAGCTGATCACGCACCGCGTGCCCGCCGGCGTGGACGATGCCGCCAAGGTCAAGGCCAGCTACCTGGCGGCCGTGGCCCACGGCACTGAAAAATGCGCGCTGATCTCGCGCGAGAAGGCCACCGAACTGCTGGGCACCATGTTGGGCGGCTACAACCTCACGCCGCTGATCGACCTGCTGGACGATGCCCAGGTGGGCAAGGTCGCTGCCGAGGGCCTGAAGAAGACCCTGCTGATGTTCGACCAGTTCCACGACGTGCAGGAAAAGGCCGCCAAGGGCAATGCCAACGCCAAGGCCGTGGTCCAGAGCTGGGCCGATGCCGAGTGGTTCACCAGCCGTCCCGAAGTGCCCAAGAGCATCACGCTAACCGTGCTCAAGGTGACCGGCGAGACCAATACCGACGACCTGTCGCCCGCGCCCGACGCCTGGAGCCGCCCCGACATTCCGCTGCATGCCCTGGCCATGCTCAAGAACAAGCGCGACGGCATCACGCCCGAGGAAGACGGCAAGCGCGGCCCGATCAAATTCATCGAAGACCTGCGCGCCCGCGGCAATCTGGTGGCTTATGTCGGCGACGTGGTCGGTACCGGTTCCTCGCGCAAGTCGGCAACCAACAGCGTGCTGTGGTTCACCGGTGAGGACATTCCCTTTGTGCCGAACAAGCGTTACGGCGGTGTCTGCCTGGGCTCCAAGATCGCCCCGATCTTCTACAACACCATGGAAGATGCCGGCGCCCTGCCGATCGAGCTGGACGTGAGCCAGATGAACATGGGCGACACGATCGAGCTGCGTCCCTACGAGGGCAAGGCCCTCAAGGACGGCAAGGTCGTCGCCGAATTCACGGTCCGCAGCGACGTGCTGTTCGACGAAGTGCGTGCTGGCGGCCGCATTCCGCTGATCATCGGTCGCGGCCTGACCGGCAAGGCCCGCGAAGCCCTGGGCCTGCCCCCGAGCACCCTGTTCCGCCTGCCGCAAGTGCCCAAGGCCACGGGCAAGGGCTTCACGCTGGCCCAGAAGATGGTGGGGCGTGCTTGCGGCCTGCCCGAAGGCAAGGGCGTGCTGCCCGGCACCTATTGCGAACCCAAGATGACCTCGGTCGGTTCGCAGGACACCACGGGCACGATGACCCGCGACGAGCTCAAGGACCTGGCTTGCCTGGGCTTCAGCTCTGACCTCGTGATGCAGTCCTTCTGCCACACCGCCGCTTACCCCAAGCCGGTGGACGTGAAGATGCACCACGAGCTGCCCGAGTTCATGAGCAACCGCGGTGGTATCTCGCTCAAACCCGGCGATGGCATCATCCACAGTTGGCTCAACCGCATGCTGCTGCCGGATACTGTTGGCACGGGCGGCGACAGCCACACCCGTTTCCCCATCGGCATTTCCTTCCCGGCCGGTTCCGGTCTGGTGGCATTTGCCGCGGCCACTGGCGTGATGCCGCTGGACATGCCCGAGTCGGTGCTGGTGCGCTTCAAGGGCAAGATGCAGCCCGGCGTCACCCTGCGTGACCTGGTGCACGCCATTCCGCTGTATGGCATCAAGCAGGGCCTGCTGACGGTCGAGAAGAAGGGCAAGAAGAATGCCTTCTCGGGCCGCATCCTGGAAATCGAGGGCCTGCCCGACCTGAAGGTGGAACAGGCTTTCGAGCTGGCTGATGCCTCGGCCGAGCGCTCCGCTGCCGGTTGTACGGTGGCGCTCAACAAGGAACCCATCATCGAGTACATCAACAGCAACATCGTGCTGCTGAAGAACCTGATCGCCAATGGTTACCACGATGAACGCACCATCGCCCGCCGCATCAAGGCCATGGAAGCCTGGCTGGCCAAGCCCGAGCTGCTCAAGGCCGACAAGGATGCCGAGTACGCCCATGTGGTCGAGATCGATCTGGCCGAGATCACGGAGCCCATCGTCTGCTGCCCCAACGATCCGGACGATGCCAAGACCCTGTCCGACGTGGCCGGCAGCAAGATCGACGAAGTCTTCATCGGCTCCTGCATGACCAATATCGGCCACTTCCGCGCTGCCTCCAAGCTGCTCGAGGGCAAGAGGGACATCCCGGTCAAGCTGTGGATGGCTCCGCCCACCAAGATGGATGCACAGCAGCTGAATGAAGAAGGGCACTATGCGACCTTTGGTGCCGCTGGCGCCCGCATGGAAATGCCGGGCTGCAGCCTGTGCATGGGCAACCAGGCGCAGGTGAAGGAGGGCGCGACCGTGATGTCCACCAGCACGCGCAACTTCCCCAACCGCCTGGGCAAGAACACCAATGTCTATCTGGGTTCGGCCGAACTGGCCGCCATCTGCTCCAAGCTGGGCCGCATCCCGACCAAGGCCGAGTACCAGGCCGACATGGGTGTGCTGTCCGCCAACGGCGACAAGGTCTACAAGTACCTGAACTTCGACCAGATCAGCGAGTACAAGGACGTGGCAGACAAGGTTACCGCCTGATCCAGGCCGGTTGATCGATCCGAAGCCCTGTGGCGCAAGCCACAGGGCTTTTTTCATGGGGCCCACGATAATCCGGACATGAACACCTTCCAGTCCATTCCCTTCTCGCTGCAGACCATACTGCTGCTGATCGGCAGCAACGTCTTCATGACGTTTGCCTGGTACGGCCATCTGAAGAACCTGGCCACCACACCCTGGTACTGGGCGGCCCTGGCCAGCTGGGGCATTGCCCTGTTCGAATATCTGCTGCAGGTGCCGGCCAACCGCATCGGCTTCCAGCAGGCCGGCTTCACGGTCGGCCAGCTCAAGATCGTGCAGGAGGTCATCACGCTCAGCGTCTTCGTGCCTTTTGCCGTGATGTACCTCGAGGAACCCCTCAAGCTCGATTACCTGTGGGCAGCGCTGTGTATGGTCGGGGCGGTGTATTTCATCTTCCGCAGCGCTTGAGCAGGGCCTGACCGGGCAGCGGTTACACTGCCCGACCTTCATCAATTTGTCATAAAACCGACACCAACGGAGTTCGCCATGCTGTTTGGAAAACTGATGCCGCGCGACGGCAATTTCTTCGAGATGTTCAACCAGCACGCGGATCGCATCGTGGAAGCGGCGCACGCCTTTTCCCAGCTGGTCGCCCACTACAGCGATCACAACCTGCGCGAGCAGTACACCCGTGAGGTGGACAACGCCGAACGTGCCGCTGACCGCATCACCCACGAGGTCAACAAGGCCCTGCACAAGACCTTCATCACACCGATCGACCGCGAGCAGATCCATACGCTGATCAACACCATGGACGACGTGGCCGACCTGTTGCAGGACGCCACCGAGACCATGGCCCTATACGACGTGCGCCACATGACCGAGGAGATCGTTCGCCTCACAGAACTCAGCGTGAAGTGCTGCGAACGCGTGAAGGACGCGGTCTCCCTGCTGGGCAATATCGGCGAGGCCAAGACGGCCGAAGCGGCGCTCAAGACCTGCGAGGAGATCGACCGCCTGGAGTCCGATGCCGACCGCGTGATGCGTACCGCCATGAGCAAGCTGTTCCGGGAGGAGCCCGATGTGCGCGAGGTCATCAAGCTCAAGGCCATCTACGAGCTGCTCGAGACCGTGACCGACAAATGCGAGGACGTGGCCAACGCGATCGAGGGCATCGTCCTCGAGAACGCCTGAGGCGAGGGGCGTTCCTTCCATGGAAAACATCCCCCAAGTCGCCCTCTGGGTGATCATCCTGCTGGTGTTTCTGGCGCTGGCCTTCGACTTCATGAACGGTTTTCATGATGCGGCCAACTCCATCGCCACTGTCGTTTCCACCGGTGTTCTCAAACCCGGTCAGGCGGTGCTGTTTGCCGCTTTCTTCAACGTCGTGGCCATCTTCATCTTTCACCTCAGCGTGGCCGCCACGGTGGGCAAGGGCATCGTGCAGCCCGGGGTCGTGGACACCCATGTGGTGTTCGGCGCCCTGATCGGTGCCATCACCTGGAACCTGATCACCTGGTACTACGGCATTCCCAGCAGTTCCTCGCATGCCCTGATCGGCGGCATCGTGGGCGCCGTGATCGGCAAGGCCGGCACCGATGCCCTGCTGTCTGCCGGCATCCTCAAGACTGTAGTGTTCATCTTCGTCTCGCCGCTGCTGGGTTTCCTGCTGGGATCGCTGATGATGCTGCTGGTGGCCTGGCTGTTCCGCCGCAGTTCACCCTCGCGCGTGGACGGCTGGTTCCGTCGCCTGCAACTGGTCTCGGCTGGTGCCTACAGCCTGGGACACGGCGGCAATGACGCGCAGAAGACCATCGGCATCATCTGGATGCTGCTGATCGCCACCGGCTACGTCGCCTCGACGGATGCAGCGCCACCCTCCTGGGTGGTGGTGTGCTGCTATCTGGCCATCGGCCTGGGTACCATGTTCGGGGGCTGGCGCATCGTCAAGACCATGGGCCAGAGGATCACCAAGCTCAAGCCTGTGGGCGGTTTCTGCGCCGAGACGGGTGGGGCGCTGACCCTGTTCCTGGCCACCGCGCTGGGCATTCCGGTGTCCACCACCCACACCATCACCGGCGCCATCGTGGGCGTGGGTTCTGCGCAGCGTGCCAGTGCTGTGCGTTGGGGTGTGGCCGGCAACATCGTCTGGGCCTGGATTTTCACCATCCCTGCCACCGCTTTCGTGGCCATCGTGGCGTACTGGATCAGCCTCGGACTGTTCTGAGAACTTGTGAATAAATCTACTGCGCGACCCGATCGCCGCGTTGGGCGGTGCTCGGAATCCTCACGTACCTGAGGTACGTTCCGGTTCCTGTGCTCCGTCCGCCTTGCGCTCGGGCCGCTCGCTACGATTTCTTTCACAAGTTCAGACTCCCGCCACCATCCGGCAAAAAGAAAAGGACCGAGAGGCCCTTTTCTTTTTTCACTGGCTGATCTTGCGGGCTTCCTCGATCTGGTATTCGAAGTAACGCTGGAAGCTGAAAGCGATGCTGGACATCAGCACCGTCGTACCCACCAGCAGGGCGCAGGCGACCGCACCCACCGTCAACCAGCCGGTGCGGCCGGCTGGTGCGTCGACCGGGGCCTGCGGGTTGTAGCGGGCGTTCCACTTCTCCGCTGTCATCAGGCCAAAGACGATGGCGTTGAGCGCACAGCCAGCGATGGTGAAACCCAGCAGGGGGATGAGCACCCAGCTCCAGGTATCGTCCAGCCCGTGCTGCTGAACCCGCTCGATGCCATACAGGCCCAGAGCGGTGGGGATGGGCAGGAGCCAGCCAATCAGGTCATAGAAACCGTGCAGATAGAAGCGGTGCAGGCCCAGGGGACCGGCCAGGAATGCCAGCCAGGCGGCCAGAGTCTTGTGTTTCAGCATGGCTTATTGTGCCGGGAATGGGGGCGTTTGCGGGCTGGTAGGCCAGTTTATGGGGTGGACCGGCAGCACAGGCTATAATCGCAGGCTCTTCGGTGTGCCGCTGGCCGGGTGGTCAGTTGCGTGTCTCAAACGCCGGAAGAAATCCGACGCGCAAGCGTCACCGCGTTGTGGCCGGCTGCTATCTAGGCAGGCCACACGACCCAAAGGACAAATCATGGTCGTCATTCGACTTTCTCGCGGCGGCGCCAAGGCCCGTCCGTTCTTCAACATCGTCGTGACCGACAAGCGTAACCGTCGTGACGGCAGCTTCATCGAGCGCATCGGTTTCTACAACCCGATCGCCACCGCCAGCGAGGAAAGCATCCGCATTGCCCAGGATCGCCTGACCTACTGGCTGGGCGTCGGTGCCCAGGCTTCTCCCACCGTGGAGCGCCTGATCAAGCAATCCGCTGCCAAGAAGGCCGCTTAAGACTTTTTCCATGCCGCTCGCCCTCGAAGCCGCCGAATTACCGGCGGATGCCATCGAAGTCGGGCGCATCCTTGATGCCTGGGGCATCAAGGGCTGGTTCAAGGTCCTGCCCTACAGCGCCTCTGCGGAGGCGCTGTTTTCTTCCAGGCGCTGGTTCCTGCTGCCCTCCGAGAAAGGTGCCAAGACCTTTACCGGTCCGGTGCAGCTGTCCATCAAGGAAGCGAAAGAGCACTCCGATTCGGTGGTTGCCTTGTCGAACGACGTGCCAGACCGCGATACCGCCGAGGCACTGCGTGGCGCACGCATCTTCGTGGCCCGTTCCAGCTTTCCCACGCCTGCTACAGACGAGTATTACTGGGTTGACCTGATCGGTCTGGACGTGGTCAATCGCGAAGACCTGCATCTGGGGACGGTGCAGGAACTGCTGTCCGCCGGGCCGCAGACCGTGCTGGTCATCGCCTATGAACAGGATGGCAAGCCGGCCGAACGCATGATCCCCTTCGTGTCAGCCTATGTCGACAACGTGGATTTGGCGGCCCGCCGCATCCGCGTCGACTGGCAACCCGATTTCTGAGACGGGACGTGCGCCATGCGCTTTGACGTCCTGACCCTGTTTCCCGAACTGTTCGCGCCGCTGCTGAGCAGTGGCATTACCCGCCGCGCTTATGAGTCCGGTCAGGTTGATGTGCACCTGCACAATCCGCGTGACCACGCCGAAGGCAACTACCGTCGGGTTGATGATCGACCCTTTGGCGGTGGTCCCGGCATGCTCATGATGGCGGAGCCGCTCGCACGTTGTTTGCAGCAGGCCCAGGGCCTGCGGGCCACGCGCGCGCCGGTGCTGCTGTTTTCCCCTCTCGGCCAGCCCATGAATCATGCCCTTGTCGAGCGCTGGGCGGGCAGCGAGGGCGCGGTGCTGGTCTGCGGACGCTACGAGGGCATTGACCAGCGCTTCATCGACGCCCATGTGGACGAACAGATCAGCCTGGGCGACTTCGTGCTCTCGGGTGGCGAGATTGCCGCCATGGCCCTGCTGGACGCCGTGGCCCGCCTGCTGCCCGGGGTGCTGGGCGACGCCGACAGCCATGCCCTGGACAGCTTCAACCCGGCGCTGGACGGCCTGCTGGACCACCCGCACTACACCCGGCCCGAGGTTTGGGAAGGGCAGGGGGTGCCCGAGGTGCTGATGTCCGGCCACCATGGCCAGATCGAGCGCTGGCGCCGCGAGCAGCGCCTGGCCCTGACGGCCCGGCTGCGCCCCGAGCTGATCTCTCAGGCCCGGGCTGCCGGCCGCCTGAACCGCCAGGACGAAGCCTTCCTGTCGGCCCTGCCCAAGCCTCCGGCCTGAGGCAGGCGCTTCCTGCTATAATTGAAGGCTCCCCGATCCTCTGGCCGGCTGGCAGACCATGGTGGTCTGACTTTGGTTCCTCGTGAACCGTATGCGCGGACAAGATCATTAGAGGTAAATATGAACCTGATCCAGACCCTCGAACAAGAGGAAATCGCCCGCCTGGGCAAGAAGATCCCTGAATTCGCTCCCGGTGACACCGTCATCGTGAACGTGAACGTGGTCGAAGGTACCCGCAAGCGCGTGCAGGCCTACGAAGGTGTGGTGATTGCCAAGCGCAACCGCGGCCTCAACAGCGGCTTCACCGTGCGCAAGATCTCCAGCGGCGAAGGCGTGGAACGTACCTTCCAGACCTACAGCCCGCTGATCGCCAGCATCGAAGTCAAGCGCCGCGGTGATGTGCGCCGTGCCAAGCTGTACTACCTGCGCGACCGTAGCGGCAAGTCGGCCCGGATCAAGGAAAAGCTGGTCAGCAAGACTGCCGCCGCTGAATAAGCTCCGGCCCGCTGCCCGAACAAGCCGCCCTCGCTTCTGCCCGGGCGGTTTTTTCTTTATAGGCTCCAACGATGTCGTCCTCCGATCACATCACCCCACTGTCCAAGCTGCCCAACTTCGACCCGCGCAACGTACCGGTGATCGGGGTGGACGCTCACCTGCCTCAGGTGCCTGCCTCGCGTCTGCAGGCCCAGGCTTTGCGCCAGCGTTTCGAGACCCCGCCCGCCTGGGAGCCCGAGGTCCGCGCCGAGCCGCGTTTCACCCAGCGCAAGCCGGCGCAGGCCGCCGTGCTGCTGCCCCTGGTGGCCCGGGCCGAGCCCACCTTGCTGCTGACCCAGCGCACCAGTCACCTGGCGAACCACTCGGGCCAGATTGCATTTCCCGGCGGCAAGGTCGATCCGACCGACATCGACGTGGTGGACGCCGCCTTGCGCGAAGCCGAGGAAGAGGTGGGCCTGACGCGTGACTACGTGCAGGTGCTGGGCACCTTGCCCATCTACACCACCGGCACGGCTTTCATCATCACCCCGGTGGTGGCTCTGGTGCGGCCCGGCTTCACGCTCAGGCCCAACGAGGGTGAGGTGGCCGATGTGTTCGAGGTGCCGCTGGCCTTCCTGCTTGATCCGGCCAACCACCAGCGCCATGCCTTCGAATTCGAGGGCTTGCGCCGCGAATGGTTCTCCATGCCCTGGCAGGACGGGGGCACAGAGCGCTACATCTGGGGTGCCACGGCCGGGATGCTGCGTAATTTTTACCGTTTCATGGCCGCCTGAGCGCAGGCAGCAAGCCGCGCGTCAGTTTGCCGCGGCTATGATCACAGCATGAGCTTCTTTGCCATCCTGCTGGCCTTGCTGATCGAGCAGGCGCGTCCGCTGGCCCGCGGCAACGCGGTGCACACCGGCATGCGTAGCTGGCTGCGCTGGGTGGTGCGCAAGCTCGACGCAGGCGAACGTACGCATGGCTGGCTGGCCTGGGGTTTTGCCGTGTTGCTGCCCAGCGGAATTGCCCTGCTGGTCTACTGGCTGCTGTGCACCTTCGTGGGCTGGCCCCTGGCCATGCTCTGGAATGTGGCCGTGCTCTACGTCACCCTGGGTTTTCGCCAGTTCAGTCACCATTTCACCAGCATCCGCGACGCGCTCGAATCCGGCAATGAGCAGGAGGCGCGCCGTCTGCTGGCCGAGTGGCGGCAGATCGATGCCAGCGAGCTGCCGTCGCGCGAGATCATTCGCCACGTCATCGAGTTTTCCGTACTGGCGGCCCACCGTCACGTTTTCGGTGTGCTGAGCTGGTTCACCGTGCTGGCCGTCCTGGGCCTGGGCCCGGCCGGCGCCGTGCTCTACCGTCTGGGGGAGTTCGTTACCCGCTACTGGCCGCACGTCTCGCGGCGTCAGGCGCCAGCGGTCAGCGAAGCGGCCTGCGCCGCTGCCGCACGCGCCTGGTCTTGGCTGGATTGGCTGCCCGCACGTATCACCGCGCTGGGTTTTGCGGTGGTGGGCAGTTTCGAGGATGCGGTGGACAACTGGCGTCGTTATGCGGCCCTGCCGGAGAGCGTAGGCCCGGGTGGCAACGATGGACTGATTGTTGCGGCCACGGCTGGCGCCATCAATGTGCGCCTGGGCACCACGGCCATGGCCCAGGGCGAGACCCTGGCCCAGTCCGAGATGCCGGCCGCCTCGGCCCGCTACGAGCCGCAGCTGGCCCATCTGCGCAGCATCGTGGGCCTGGTCTGGCGCTCGGTCGTGCTGTGGATGCTCTTGCTGGCGCTGCTGACCCTGGCGCGCCTGATCGGTTGATCTCAGTAGCGCGGCGCCTGCGACAGTTCGGCGTGCAGTTCGCCGTAAATCCGGTAGCGTGAGGGGCTGATGCCCGAACCGCCTGCGGCTTTGTCCACTGCCGCGATCACACCGCAACCCGGTTCGTGCAGGTGGCTGCAGTTGTAGAAGCGGCACTCGGCATGCGCGCGCAGGTCGGGCATCAGGTTCGCCAGCTTGGCAGCCTCGATGTGCTGCAGTCCGAACTCCTGGAAACCCGGTGAATCGATCAGCGCGGTGCTGCGCGCAGCATCGACCCAGTACCAGCGGGTGCTGGTGGTGGTGTGCTTGCCGGAATTCAGCGCGGTCGAGATCTCGCCGGTCTGGGCCAGCGCACCTGGCACCAGGCGGTTGATCAGCGTGCTCTTGCCGGCGCCCGAGGGGCCCAGTACCAGGGTGGCGCGTCCCGTTAGCTGCGCTTGCAGGGCGGTCAGTCCGCTGTCGTCTTGTGTTTTCAGGCCCAGGGGCAACACGGGGTAGCCCATGCGCCGGTAAGGTTCCAGCCGGTCCCAGGCCCGTGCAAAAAGTTCGGTCAGGTCGCTCTTGTTGAGCACGATCAAGGGCGTGATGCGTTCGGCCTCGGCTGCGATCAGCGCGCGCGCCAGCTGGCTCTCGGAGAACTCGGGTTCCGCGGCGATCAGGATCAGCACCTGGTCCAGGTTGGCAGCGAAGCTCTTGGTGCGGAGTTCGTCCTGGCGGTAGAAGAGGTTGCGCCGTTCCTCCACCTTCTCGATGCTGCCTTCGTCGGTGCTGGCCAGCCAGAGTACGCGGTCACCCACCACAGCCTGGTTCTTCTTGCCCCGCGGGTGACAGATCAGCTGGCGGCCTTCGGGTGTTTCCACCACCACATGGCGGCCGTGGCTGGCTACGACCAGGCCGCGTTCGAGTCCGGGTGTCTTGCTCAAGTGCTGCCCCGCAGCGCATCGACCTGGGCCGCGCATTCGAAATCGATGCGCGTGATGCCACCGGCATCGTGCGTGCGCCAGCTGAGCGTGCAGTGCCGGTACGACAGCAGCATGTCGGGATGGTGGTCGCGCTGCTGCGCGATCCAGGCCACGGCGTTGGCGAAGGCCATGACCTCATGGAAGTTGCCGAATTCATAGCGGCGGCTGATGGCGAGTTCGGGGCCATCACCCTGCAGGGTCCAGCCGGGATGCTGGGACAGCTGGGTCACGATTTCAGTCGGGCCCAGGGCCCGGCGTGACGGTGCCTGTGGCGCGCTGCTCATGCCATGCCCAGTCGCGCCAGACGCTGACTGGCCGGCGGGTGCGAGTAGTAAAAGGCCACGTAGAGCGGGTCAGGCGTCAGGGTCGAGGCATTGTCCTCGTAGAGCTTGAGCAGGGCGCTGGCGAGCTCCGGGCCGTTGGTCTGGGCTGCGGCGTAGGCGTCGGCCTCGAACTCATGTTTGCGCGAGGACAGGGCCATGATCGGCGCGATGAAGAAGCTGAACACCGGCGATACCAGCACGAAGAGCAGCAGGGCCAGTGCGTCGTTGGGGGCCGCGTTGACGGCGCCCAGTGCAGGCACCAGCAACTGCAGGCTGGGCGTGACGCCCAGGCCGGTGTAGAACCAGACTTGCGTGGCCAGCCAGCCCAGCAGGGCGAAACCAGCCAGGCTCAGGGCGAACAGGCTCAGGATGCGCTTGAGGATGTGTTTGTGCTTGAAGTGGCCGAGCTCGTGCGCCAGCACGGCATCCACCTCGCCCGGGCTGAGCTTGGAGAGCAGGGTGTCGAAGAAGACCACCCGCTTGGCGGCGCCGAAGCCCGTGAAGTAGGCATTGGCGTGCGCGCTGCGGCGACTGCCGTCCATCACGAACAGGCCCTTGGCTGAGAAGCCGCAGCGTTGCATCAGTGTGTTGACGCGCGCTTTCAGCGTTTCGTCCTCCAGCGGCTGGAACTTGTTGAACAGCGGGGCGATGAAGGTGGGGTAGATCAGCAGCAGGAGCAGGTTGAATCCCATCCACACGCCCCAGGCCCAGAGCCACCACAGGGTGCCGGTGGCGCCCATGACCCAGAGGATGAGGGCGGCAATGGGCAGACCGATCAGCGCGCCCAGCAGGGTGGACTTCATGAGATCCACCAGCCAGAGCTTGAGTGTCATCTTGTTGAAGCCGAAACGCTGCTCGATCACAAAGGTCTGGTACAGGGTGAGCGGCAGTTCGATCAGGCTGCCGATCAGCACAAAGCCGGCGATCAGCGCGAGCTGCTGCAGCATGCCGCCGCCCAGCCAGGCCAGCAGGGCCTGGTTCAATGCATCCAGGCCGCCCAGCAGCGTCCAGCCCAACAGGAGGGCGGCGCCCACAGCGGTTTCCAGCAGGCCGAAGCGCACCTTGGTCACGGTGTAGTCGGCCGCCTTCTGGTGCGCAGCCAGCGGCATGGTGTTGGCAAAGGCCGGTGGCACGCTGGCGCGGTGCTGCGCCACATGGCGCGCCTGTCGTGTGGCCAGCCAGAACTTGAGGGCCAGGCCCAGCAACAGGGCTGCGGCGAAGAGCAGGGTCAGCGTCAGGCTGGGGTTGAAATGGGAGGCAGTGGCTGCGTTCATGGAGGGCAAGTTTAGGCCATCGGCGACAATCCGGGGCATGAGCGATAACGTCACCCCCCTGAAGAAATCCGATCTCAACCTGGTCTGGCTTGATTGCGAGATGACGGGCCTGGACCCCGAGAAAGAACGCATCATCGAAATCGCTGTCATCGTGACCAGCCCCAACCTGGACCAGCGCATCGAAGGCCCGGTGCTGGTGATCCACCAGGACGACGACATCCTCAACAAGATGGACGCCTGGAACAAGGGCACGCATGGCCGCAGCGGCCTGATCGACAAGGTCAAGGCGGCGACCACCACCGAGGCCGAGGCCGAGGCCGAGCTCATAACCTTCCTCGGCAAATATGTGCCCAAGGGCACTGCGCCCATGTGCGGCAACAGCATCGGCCAGGACCGGCGTTTCCTGGTCAAGTACATGCCCAAGCTGGAGGCCTTCTTCCATTACCGCAACATCGATGTCAGCACCTTCAAGGAACTGGCCAAGCGCTGGAAACCCGAGGTCTACAGCGCTTTCAAGAAGGCGCAGAAACACACGGCGCTGGCCGATGTGCACGAGTCCATCGACGAACTGCTGCACTACCGCGAACACTTCCTCAAGCTGGGCTGAAACGGATAGGCAGCACGCGATTAGGTGAAAACCCTGATCTGTGCCATAATTCGCCTTGCGCTGCAAAACGCAGCGCTTTTCGTGCATCTCCCCTCACACACCGGACTCCGGTTTCGATCTTCACGATCGTCAATCTGAATGAGTCCCCGGTGCCGGTCACTACCGGTGCAGGTTTTGTTTGATGGTTGATGTCTTTTAACCATCAGCGAAACACCCGCAGTCCCTGCGGTGTTCGCGTGTGAGAAAAATCTAAATGACCGACGCTTTTGAAGTGACGGGCGACTTTGCGCCTGCCGAATCCATTCTTTCCACCGAGACCGCCGTTGCGGCCGAGGTCGAAGTGACCGAAACCCTGCCCAACGGTTTTGTGCAGCTGGGCCTGGCGCCCGAGCTGGTGCAGGCTGTGGCTGACCTGGGTTACACCCAGCCCACCACCGTGCAGGAACGTGCCATTCCCCTGGCCATGCCCTCGGGCGCGGCTGGCGAAGCCCAGCGCTACATCGACCTCATGGTCTCCAGCCAGACCGGCAGCGGCAAGACCGCGGCCTTCCTGCTGCCCGTGCTGCACACCCTGCTCCAGCAGCAGGCCCAGGCCGCTGAGAACGAACGCGCCGCCTACGAGCGCGCCGCTGCCGAAGCCGCCGCCAAGGGCGAACCGGCCCCCAAGCGCCCCAAGCGCCAGGACCCGACCAACCCGCGCCATTTCAAGGCCGCCGCACCCGGCGCCCTGATCCTGTGCCCGACGCGCGAACTCGCCCAGCAGGTGGCGCATGACGCCATCGAGCTGGTCAAGCATTGCCGCGGCCTGCGCATCGCCAACGTGGTGGGCGGCATGCCCTACCAGATCCAGATCGCCAAGCTGCAGAACGCCAACCTCGTGGTGGCTACGCCCGGCCGCCTGCTGGACCTGCAGCGTTCCATGCAGATCAAGCTCGACCAGGTGCAGTTCCTGGTCGTGGACGAGGCCGACCGCATGCTCGACCTGGGTTTCTCCGACGACCTGGCCGAAGTCAACCAGCTGACCGCCCAGCGCCGCCAGACCATGATGTTCAGTGCCACCTTTGCGCCGCGCATCCAGCAGCTCGCCATGCGCGTGATGCACGACAACGGCTCGGGCGTGAAGAAGGTGCAGATCGACTCCCCGCAGGAAAAACACGCCAACATCAAGCAGTCGCTGTTCTGGGCCGACAACGCCCAGCACAAGCGCCAGCTGCTGGATCACTGGCTGCGTGACGCTTCGATCGACCAGGCCATCGTGTTCGCCAGCACCCAGGTGGAGTGCGACGGCTTGGCCAACGACTTGCAGCAGGACGGCTTCTCCGCCGTCGCGCTGCACGGCGCCCTGAGCCAGGGCCTGCGCAACCGCCGCCTGATGGCGCTGCGCCAGGGCCAGGTGCAGATCCTGGTGGCCACCGACGTTGCCGCACGCGGCATCGACGTGCCCACCATCACCCACGTCTTCAACTTCGGCCTGCCGATGAAGGCCGAGGACTACACGCACCGCATCGGCCGCACCGGCCGTGCCGGCCGCGATGGCCTGGCCATCACCTTTGCCGAGTTCCGCGACCGTCGCAAGATCTTTGACATCGAGGCCTACAGCAAGCAGCCCATCAAGGCGGAAGTCATTCCCGGCATGGAACCCAAGCAGCGCATGCCCGAGTCGCGTCCCGGCTCCAACTTCGGCAGCCGCAACAGCCGTGGCGGCAATGACAGCTTCTCGCGCGACCGCAAGTTCGGTGGCGGTGGCGCTCCCCGTGGCGGTTTCGGCGGCGGCAACAGCCGTGGCGATTTTGGCGGTGCTCCCCGCGGTGATTTCGGTGCGCCGCGTGGTGATTTCGGCGCCCCCCGTGGTGGCTTCGGCGACCGCGATGCCCGCGGCCCTTTCCAGTCCCGCGATGGCGGTTACCAGAGCCGCGGCCATGACGGCGGCGGCGCGCCTGAAGGCCGCAGCTACGAGCGCAAGGGTGGTTTCAACGACCGCTTTGCCGGTGACGGCCGCCGTGAAGGCGCCGCGCCGCGCGGTGACTTCGCTGCGCGCAAGCCGGCCGCTGGCAAGCCCTCGTTTGCCAAGCCGGGCGCCGGTACCGGCAAGGTCTTCGTGCCGCGTGACGCTGCCAAGCGCTCCCCGCGTCCGACGCGCTGATCCTCAGGCGATCTGACACCAACCCGCCCGCAGCGATGCCGGCGGGTTTTTTCTCGTCTATTCGAGGCGCAGGCTCTTGTCGCTGACCACCAGGCGCTTGCCGGCGGGCGGCGTGAGCCAGGCGCGCGCGGTGCCCGGCTCCAGGCCGTAGGCGAAGCTGATGGGGCCGTCCGCCGTGCCGCCATAACCGCTGGCCTCGCCCAGGGCCGTGAAAGGCAGCTGGGCCTGCAAGCCATTGGTACAACGCAGGTTCACGGTACCGCTGCTGGTGGCGGTGTAGCGCAGCGTGCCCATGCAGCTGAGCGCGGGTTCAGCCGAGGTCTGCAACTCCAGCGTGCCGCTGCGGTCGGTATAGAGCAGGGCCTGGCCTGTCAGCAGCTGTTCACCCACCACGGCCCAAGCCGGCGAGGGCGTGGCCAGCACGCGCATGGTCGCGTCATTCACTGCGGCACAGCCGCCCAGCAGCAAAGACCCTGCGAGCAGAAGGACCGAGCGGGTATATGCATGTGATTTCATGATGGGGTCATCATAGAATACCGGCCAGCGGGCACAAGACCCGGCTCGATTTTCAAAAGTAAAGACGTCGTATGGACAACGAAACCACCATGCCCGGCCTGCTGACTCTGCCCGCAGAGCTGGATGGCCCAGCCGGCAAAGAGCAGGGCCGCCCGCTGTACAAGCTGATCTTCGTACTGGCGGTGCTGGTGCTGGGCGTGATCCTGTCCCTCATCTGAGCCCAGGGGCAGACCTCGGAGGACCCAGCGCGGAGCCCCGCTGTCAGTTCAACAAGTCGTGCAGAGTGCGCGCCATCACCCGGGTGGCGCCTTGCAGGTCGGCCAGATCGATGTGCTCATCGGCTCGCTTGGCATTGCTTTCGCGCACGGTGCGCGGCCCCGCTCCGTAGATGACACCCGGTATGCCCCGTTCCACATAGAGCCGTACATCCGTGTACAGCGGCGTGCCCACGGCGGGGATGGGTACGCCAAAGACCGCTTCACCATGCTTTTGCAGGGCCTCCACCAGGGGGCGGTTGCCGGGCAGGGGTTTCATCGCCTGCGCCAGCAGCATGCGGCGCACCTCCACCTGCAGGGCCTTGCCGCCGCGGGGGGGTGCAAAGCTGGCTGCCGCTGCGGCGATGGTCTGGCGCAGGCTGGCTTCGACCTCGGCGGCGTTCTCCTCGGGAATCATGCGGCGATCCAGCTTGAACACCACCTTGCCGGGCACGACATTGGTGTTGGTGCCGCCCTGGATCAGACCGACGTTCAGATAGGGGTGCGTGATGCCGGTCACATTCGAGTGCACTTTCAGGTAGTCGGCATTGAGCCGGTAGAGCGCACCCAGGATGTGGGTCGCGCCCTGCAGGGCGTCGACGCCGCTGTCGGGGATGGCCGCGTGTGCCATGTCACCCTGCACGGTCACTTCGAGTTGCAGGCAGCCGTTGTGGGCCGTGACAACCTGGTAGCTGAAACCGGCTGCCATCATGAGGTCGGGTTTCGTCAGTCCATGGCTGAGCAGCCAGCCCGGTCCGAGTTCGCCGCCGAACTCCTCGTCATAGGTGAAGTGCAGCTCGATGCAGCCGCGCGTGGGCTTGGCCACGGCTTCCAGCGCGCGCACGGCATGGGTGTAGGTGGCGAAGTCGCACTTGCTGACGGCGGTGGCGCGGCCGTACATCTTGTTGTCGACGATCTCGGCGCCGTAGGGTGGGTGCGTCCAGCCTTCACCGGGGGGGACGACGTCCCCATGGGCATTGAGGGCGATGGTCGGGCCACCCGGTCCGTAAGGTCGTCGCACGATCAGATTGGTAAGGGTCTCCAGGCCGGCTGCCTGTACTTCGGACGCGGGCACGGGGTGCATCTCCACCTCCCAGCCCCAGGCGCGCAAGAGCTGCGCCGTGAGCTCGGCGTGCGGGGCGTTGTTGCCCGGTGGCGTGTCGGTGGGTACGCGCACCAGCGCTTGCAGGAAGGCGGTCTCTTCAGCGAAATGGTCGGCCACCCACTGGTCCAGGGCGGCATGCGGTGTAGTGCTCATCTTCAATCTCGGGGTTGGCTTGCGACTTGTTGCAGGAGATGCTGGAAGGCGTGCACGGCAAGATCCATGTCATCGCTGGTGCTGGATTCCAGCGGGTTGTGGCTGATGCCGTTGTTTTCACCGCGCACGAAGAGCATGGCCTGGGGCATCACTTCGTGCAGCTTCATGGCGTCGTGGCCGGCGCCGCTGGGCAGCTTGAAGACGGGCAGGCCCAGGGCCGCGACGGCCTGTTCCCAGCGCGCCTGCCACTCGGGGGCGCTGGGCGCGGCGTTGGCGCGCATGGTTTCTTCCAGCGTGGATAACACACCACGGCGCTCGCAGATCTGCACCAGGCCGGCCTGCACATCGGCCAGCAGGGCGTCGCGCAAGGTGTTGTCGGGCGCGCGCAGGTCCAGGCTGAAGCGGCAGCGGCCGGGGATGACGTTGATGGAGCCGCTGGGCACTTCGAGCATGCCCACGGTACCCACGCTGCCAGCGTGGCGAAGCGCGGCCTGTTCCACATGGAGGATGAGCTCGGCCACGGCGGCCGCGGCGTCGGCCCGCATCTGCATGGGTGTGGTGCCGGCATGGCTGGCCGTACCGCGCACTTCACCCAGCAGGCGCACGCTGCCATTGATGGAGGTGACCACGCCCAGGGGCAGATGCTGTTGCGTCAGCACGGGACCCTGCTCGATGTGCACTTCGACGAAGCCCAGGTACCTGGCGGGGTCGCGCTTCAGGGCAGTGATGGCCTCCAGCGTGGCGGGCAGGCCGGCGGTCTGCATGGCGGCGCGCATGGAGATGCCGTCGGCGTCGACCTGGTCCAGCCAGGCCGGGTTGAAGTCGCCGCGCAGGGCGCCCGAGCCCAGGAAGGTGGCCTTGTAACGCTGGCCTTCCTCTTCGGCGAAGGCCACGATCTCGAATGCAAAGGGCAGGCGCTGATTTCGGGCCTTGAGTTCACGCACGCAGGCCAGGGGCACGTAGATGCCGAGGCGGCCGTCGTACTTGCCGCCGTTGCGCACGGTGTCGTAGTGGCTGCCCGTGAGCAGGGCGCGCGCGCCGGGCACATTGCCTTCATAACGACCCACCACATTGCCCACGGCGTCGATCACCACGCCGTCGCAACCCACCTCGCGCATGGTCTGCGCGATGGCGGCGGCGCAGGCGCGGTGTGCCTCGGTGAGGTAGGTCACGGTCAGCTCACCGCGTTCGGCGTAGGCTGGTTCGTTGTGCGTGGCCAGCGCTTCCTGCCAGTCCCAGACCTGGTGACCGAGTTCGGGCGTGACGCCGAACTTGTCGTTGAGACGGATCTCGGCGATGCGGTGGATGTTGCGCAGGCACTCGGCCAGCTCGGCATCGGGATGGCTCAGCAGTCGGCGCTCGAAAGTGGCCATGATCTGCTGCTTGCTGAGACCGCTGCCACGCGGGCCGCGCACGGCCAGGATGAAGGGCCAGCCGAAGCGGCTGTTGTAGTCCGTGTTGAGCTGCTGAATGCGCGCGAACTCCTCGGGCGTGCATTGCGTGAGGCCGGCCTTGTTCTGCTCGTTGGAGGATTCGGCCGTGAGCGTCCTGGCCACCATGGCCTTGCCCGCGAGTTCGGGGTGGGCGCGCACCAGCGCGATCTGGGCATCGCGGCTGCCCTGTTCGAGCACACGGGCGCAGGCCAGTTTGAGCGCAGCCAGGCTGATGAAGGGACGCCGCTGCAGGGCCTGCTGCACGATCCAGGGCGTGTGCTCGTAAAGCCCGTCAAGCATCTGCGCCGCCTCGGATGGCGCTGCAGTGTTGAGTTGTTCCAGCGTGTGGGGCATGACGGTGCTCACAGGGCCGGGCAGGGATGGGTGGCGCGCCAGTGGCGTGCAATGTCCAGGCGGCGAGCGACCCAGACCTGGGGTTTGCTCTGGATGTAGTCGAGGAAACGCTGCAGCGCCGTGATGCGCCCCGGGCGGCCCAGCAGGCGGCAGTGCATGCCTATGCTCATCATCTTGGGGCGGTCCAGGCCCGCCGGATCACCTTCGGCATAGAGCGCGTCAAAGCTGTCCTTGAGGTAGGCGAAAAACGGATCGGCGTGGGAGTAGCCCTGGGGCAGGGAGAAGCGCATGTCGTTGCAATCGAGCGTGTAAGGCACGATGAGCTGCTGCGTGTCGCTGCCGTCGCTCTTGCGCACCTTCATCCAGAAGGGCAGGTCGTCGCCGTAGTAGTCGCTGTCGTATTCGAAGCCGCCATGGTCGGCCACGAGGCGGCGCGTGTTGGGGCTGTCGCGGCCCGTGTACCAGCCTAGCGCGCGTTCGCCCGTGAGTTCCTGGAGGATCTGCATGGCCTCGGCCATGTGGGCGCGCTCGACGGCTTCGTCCAGGTTCTGGTAGTGGATCCACTTGAGGCCGTGGCAGGCGATCTCATGGCCCAGCTCCGTGAAGGCGGCGCAGACCTCGGGATGGCGTTGCAGGGCGGTGGCCACACCAAAGACCGTGAGCGGCAGGCCACGCTGTTCAAACTCGCGCAGGATGCGCCAGACACCCTGGCGCGAACCGTATTCGTAGATGCCCTCCATGCTGATGTGCCGGGCTGTGAAGGCGGCCGGGTTGAACATCTCGGAGAGAAAGGTCTCGGAAGCGGCGTCGCCGTGCAGCACACTGTTTTCGCCACCCTCTTCGTAGTTGAGCACGAACTGCACGGCGATGCGCGCGCCGCCAGGCCAGCGGGCGTGCGGCGGCGTGCGACCGTAGCCGACGAGATCGCGCGGGTAGGGGGCTGTGCTGTCGTAGATCATGCGAGGGCCAGGGCGATGTCGTTGGTGGGAGGCTTGCGGTCGAAGGTGAGGTTGGCCATGACGTTGTTGAGGTGCTCGTCCATCAGGCGCACGGCCAGGTCCTCGTCCTTGGCGGCCACGGCCTTGACGATCTCCACATGCTCGTCGTTCGAATGTTCGGCCGCGCTCTTGGATTGGTAGACCAGGGTGATCAGCGCGCAGCGCGAGATCAGTTCTTCCAGCAGTTCGGCCAGCACGCGGTTGTTCATGAGTTCGGCCATGCGCACGTGAAAATCGCCCAGCAACTCGTTGCGGCCGGGCACGTCGTTGCTGGCCACAGCCTTCTTTTCCTCGGCCACGTGGGCCCGCAGGGCCTTGATCTTGGCCGGGGTGGCCTGGCGCACAAAGCTGCGCACCATTTCGAGCTCCAGCATGCGGCGTACCTCGAAGACCTGCTGGGCCTCCTCCACCGACGGGGTGGCCACGAAGGCGCCGCGCGAGGGCTCGAGCCGGATCAGGCGGTTCTGCGCCAGCTGGAACAGGGCCTGACGCACCAGCGTGCGCGAGACGCCGAAGTGGTCCCCCAGTTTCTGCTCGGCCAGTTTGGTGCCCGGGTGCAGGCGATGCTCCACGATGGCGCGTGTGAGGGCCTCGACGATGTGGCGTGTGCTGGACGATTCCATAGCGAAATCATATCGCCAATCGAAAAAACTGTATACACTTTCGGTGGACTGCTTCGGTTTTTCAAAAGGACGATCACCATGGGCCTCAGCACCCACGTACTCGACACCATGCATGGTTGCCCCGCCGCAGGCATGACGGTCGCGCTCTACACGACAAACGGCGCCCAGGCCGAGCTGGTCAAACGCTTCACGCTCAATGACAACGGTCGCAATCCCGAGGGCATGCTCTACGAGAACAGCCAGCTCAAGGCAGGCACCTACCGGCTGGTCTTCGGGGTCAGGGACTACTTCCTGGGCAAAGGGGTGGCCCTGCCCGAGCCGGCCTTTCTGGACCAGGTGTCCCTCGACTTCGGCGTGGCCGAGCCGGCCCAGCACTATCACGTGCCCCTGCTCGTGAGCCCCTGGAGCTATTCCACCTACCGGGGCAGCTGATGGACACCTACCTGCTCGACTGGGCCAACCTGCTGCTGCGCTGGCTGCACGTGATCGTGGCCATCGCCTGGATCGGTTCCTCCTTCTATTTCGTCTTTCTGGACAGCAGCCTCACGCCGCCCGAAGACGAGAAGCTGCGCGGCGAAGGCGCCACGGGTGAACTCTGGGCCGTGCACGGCGGCGGTTTCTACCACCCGGTCAAGTACGCGGTCTCGCCGCCCACGCTGCCGCCGCACCTGCACTGGTTCTACTGGGAGAGTTACAGCACCTGGCTCAGCGGCTTTGCGCTCTTCCTCCTGTCCTATCTCTGGAGCCCCAGCGTCTACCTGATCGATCCGCGGGTGATGGACTGGTCACCTGCCGGTGCCATCGCCGCGGCGCTGGCCTTCCTCATCGTCTTCTGGGTGCTGTACGACCTGGCTTGCCGCTTCCTGGGCAAGGGCGAGCAGGGCGACACCAGGGTGGGCGCGGCGGTGGCCCTGCTGGTGGTGCTGGCATCCTGGCTGGCCTGTCACCTGTTTGCGGGGCGCGCGGCCTTCCTGCTGGTGGGCGCCATGCTGGCCACAACCATGAGCGCCAATGTGGCCATGTGCATCATCCCGGGCCAGCGCAAGGTCGTGGCCGCGCTCAAGGCCGGCCAGCCCGTGGACCCCATCCACGGCCTGCGCGGCAAGCAGCGCAGCGTGCACAACACCTATTTCACGCTGCCGGTGCTGTTTGCCATGCTCAGCAACCACTACAGCTTCACCTACACCTCGGCCTACAACTGGGTCTTCCTGATCCTCATCATGTTTGCCGGCGCGGCCATTCGCCAGTTCTTCGTGCTGCGCCACGATTACAAGCTCGGCCGCAACGCCCATCCCTGGCCCTACGCGGCCACGGGCGTCGTGGTCCTGCTGGGGCTGATCGTCTGGCTGCGGCCGGCTCCTGTAGCACCGCTTGCCGTCGCCCGGAAGGCCGGGCTGGCCGAAGTGCAGGCGGTGGTCGCACAGCGTTGTGTCATGTGCCACGGCGAGGCCCTGCAGTCCAAGGGCGTGCGGCTGGACAGCGCGGCTGAACTGCAGCGTCATGCCCAGCAGGTCTACCAGCAGGCGGTGGTGAGCCGGGTCATGCCCATGAACAATGCCACGGGCATGACCGAGGAAGAACGCGCGCTGCTGGCGCAATGGTTCCGTGCCGGCGCCCGCGCCGACTGAGGCATCGTCCGGCCTTCCATAGGCCCTGGCCCGGGGCTTGCTAGAGTCAGAACGAGAGTAGAAGCGTTCACCCAGCTGGTGCATGGCTGTGGCCGGAAATTGCTCTTGAAATTCAACCTTCAGGAGATTCCTATGACCGCCAAGCTCTACGACCTGAGCGAGTTGCAAAAAGAATCGCGCATGGGCGCGATCGGTGCGCTCGACACCACGCGAGAGATCCGCCGCATCGACCTGTCCAACTTCGAGGCTCGCAAGGCCGAGATCGCCGACCAGCTCTGGGATGCTGCGGTGGACGTCGGCTTCTTCCAGCTCGTCAATCACGGCATCCATTCCGAGGAAATCCACGCGGCCTTTGCCATGTCCGAGCGTTTCTTCGCCCTGCCGGATTCCGTGAAGGCGCAGTACCCGCTCAAGAAGGCGCTCAACGCCGGCTGGGAAAGTCGCGCCCAGGTGCGTCCCTCGACCGGTACGCCGGACCAGAAGGAGAGTTACCAGATCACCCGCCCGCACATGGCCGAGTTCTGGCCGGCCGAGGCCGAACTGCCTGGCTTCCAGGCCGCGATGCTGGACTTCGAGCGCAAGAGCTGGGAAATCGGCATGCGCGTGCTGTCCTGCTTCGCGTACAAGCTCGGTTTCGACGAGAGCTTCTTCAGGCGCGCGCACGACCCGGCCCAGCCCGACTACCAGAGCACGCTGCGCCTGCTGCACTACTACGCGATTCCGCCCGAGGTGCAGGACAAGCAGGAGCTCTGGCGCGCCGGTGCCCACACCGATTTCGATTGCCTGACCTTGCTCTACCAGCAGCAAGGGCAAGGTGGGCTGGAGGTCTGCCCGGGCAAGGAGATGGAGGCCCAGGCCTGGACACCGATCCCGCCCGACGGCGAGGCCATCACCTGCAATATCGGTGACATGCTCATGCGCTGGAGCGACGACCAGCTGCCCAGCAACTTCCACCGCGTGCGCAACCCGCAGCCGGGCGAGTACATGGGGCCGCGTTACAGCCTGGCGTATTTCGCCCAGGCCAACCGCAACGCGGTCATCGAAGGCCCGGAGAAAAAGTACCCGGCCATCGCGGCCGGCGACTACCTCAAGCAGCGGGTGGCGGCCAACTTCAAGGCCTATTGAAGCAGCAAGGGCCGTTCAGCCCTTGTGCCAGAAATCGCGGTGCAGCGCCGCGATTTCCTCCTCAAGCGCCGGCACCGGCCCGATGACTTCCACCTGTTTCTGTCCGGCCGCGAACACCGTGCGGCAAGGCAGGTCCATGGTGGGGTTCTCTTCGGCGCTGCCGGTCAGCTCGAGCAGGCGGTGCTCGCTCATGCCATAGACCAGACGTCCGATGTGGGCCCAGTATTGCGTGCCTGCGCACATGGCGCAGGGTTCGGCGGTGGTGACCAGGGTGCAACGCCAGAGGAAGTCCGGTGCGTAGTTCTGCGCCGCGTTGCGTGCCAGTACCGACTCGGCGTGGTTCACCGTGTCCACATTGCATTGTTCGGCCAGGACGGTCTCGCCGTCCGGGGCGATCAGGATGGCACCGAAGGGATGGCGCCCGAGTTCGTCACGCGCACGGCGCGCCACTTCGTTGGCGTGCCGCAGGTGGCGGATGACTTGCCCGGGAGACACGCCCGCTCAACCCTGTGAGCCGCGGTGGGCCCAGCCCGTGGTGTGCTTCTCGACGAAACTGAAGAGTTCGTACATGGCCATGGCCATGGCGCCCACCACCAGCAGGCCGCTGAAGGCCAGGCCCATCTGCATGGCCGAACCGGCACTGATGAGCAGGTAGCCGATGCCCTCGTTGGCGGCCGTCATCTCGGACACCGTGGTGCCCACGAAGGCCAGGGTGATGGCCACCTTGAGCGAGCCGAAGAAGTAGGGCATGGAGCGAGGCAGCCCCACCTTGATGAGCACGTCCCAGCGCTTGGCGCCCAGCACGCGCAGCACGTCTTCCAGCTCGGGCTCCAGCGTGGCCAGGCCGGTGGCGATGTTGACCGTGATGGGGAAGAAGCTGATCAGGAAGGCCGTGAGGATGGCCGGGCCGATGCCGATGCCGAACCACACCACCAGGATGGGCACGAAGGCGGCCTTGGGCAGGGCGTTGAAGGCCGTCATCAGCGGGTAGACCGCAGCGTAGGCCAGGCGGGAGCTGCCGATCAGGAAACCCAGCAGCACACCCACCACGATGGCGATGCCGAAGCCCGCCATGGTGACCCAGAAGGTGCGCCAGGCATGGCCGGCGATGACGGCCTTGTACTCCAGCGTCTGTTCCCAGATGCGCAGGGGGCTGGGGAAGATGAATTCCGAGACGTTGAAGGCCGAAGTGACGATCTGCCAGAGGATGATGATGGCCACCAGCAGCAGCAGGGGGGACCAGCGTTCGAGTTGCTTGTGGTTTTTCATGACGGGTTCTTCACTGAGGGGTGGCCACGCCGGCCTTGCGCATGGCGCCGATATGGCCGCGCAGTTCGTGCACGATGCCGGTGAACTCGGGGGTATAGGTGATTTCCAGGTCGCGCGGACGCGGCAGGTCGATCTCGCGCTGCACTACGAAACGGCCCGGGCTCTTGCTCATGACGTAGACCGTGTCGGCCAGGAAGACCGATTCGCGCAGGTCGTGGGTGACCAGGATGACGTTGAACTTCTGCGCCTGCCACAGGTCGCGCAGCGTGCACCAGAGTTCCTCGCGGGTGAAGGCATCCAGTGCGCCGAAGGGTTCGTCCAGCAGCAGCATCTTGGGTTCGTGGATCAGGGCGCGACAGATGCTGGCGCGCTGCTGCATGCCCCCCGAAAGTTCCCAGGGGAATTTCCTGGCATAACCACCCAGGCCCACGGTCTCCAGCAGCTTGAGCGCGCGTTCTTCGAACTCCTTGCGACGGTCCTTGAACTGTGAGCGGTAGGGCTCGACGATCTCCAGCGGCAGCAGCACGTTGTCCAGCGTGGTCCGCCAGGGCAGCAGCGAAGGCGCCTGGAAGGCCATGCCCGAGACCTTGAGCGGGCCGGTCACGGGCTGGCCGTCGACGCGGATGCGACCCATGCTGGGCATCTTCAGGCCGGTGGTCAGCTTCATGAAGGTGGACTTGCCGCAACCCGAAGGCCCGACGATGGCAATGAACTCGCCCTGGCGCACATTCAGGTTGATGGCCTCGACCGCGAAGACGTTCTGGGCCAGCAACTCGTCGTTGTAGGCCAGCCAGACGTCGTCGAACTGGACGAAGGGGGGAGAGGTGGTTTCGTTGCTCATGGTGACTGCAAAAAAATGGCCAGACGATGCTGGCCATGGTTGTCATGCAAGCATGCCGCTCACTTCCTGGCCGGCGGCAGGATGTTGAGCTCGGCCGTGGTCGGCAGCATCGAACCGTTCCAGATGGCGGCGGCATCGACGCGGGTCTTGGTGGCGAAGGCGTCGGACACCTGCGAAGCCATCAGGGACAGGCGGCCCGGGACGATCTGGCCGAAACCTTCTTTGCGCGCGTCGGGGCTGGCGACTACCGCGTCGATGGCCATTTGCAGGCGGCGGGTTTCCAGTTCCACGTTGATGATGCCGTCGCGGGCCTTGACGGTCTCAATGCCGGCGGCCGGGTTGGCCATCACTTCCTTGGCCCCCTTGGTGAAGGCCTTGAGGAAGGCCTTGATCAGCTCGGGGTTCTCCTTGATCAATTTGGGGCTGGCGATGATGGCGTTGCCGTAGAGCTTCACGCCGAAATCGGCATAGGGCATGACGACCACATCCGCCGCCTTGACACCACGCGCTTCCAGGTTGAGCAGCGAGGTGAAGGAGAAACCGGTGATGGCGTCGATGTCACCGCGCACCAGCATGGTCTCGCGCAGCGGCGGGTCCATGGCGGTCCAGGCCACGTTCTTCACGCCATTGGCCTTCTCGAAGATGGGGAAGGCCTTGCGGCCGGCGTCGAAGACCGGGGCGCCGAGTTTCTTGCCGCTGAGGTCGGCCGGGGTCTTGATGCCCGACTTCTTCAGCGCCATCACGGCTGCCGGCGTGTTGTTGTAGACCATCATGACGGCCACCGGCTTGTTGGGGGCGTCGGGGTTGTTGGCGTGGAATTCCATCAGGGCGGCCATGTCGGCGAAGCCCATGTCATAGGTGCCCGAGGCCACGCGCGTGACGGTGCCGCCCGAGCCGTTGCCGCTGTCCACCGTCACGTCCAGGCCGGCATCCTTGAAATGGCCCTTGGCTGCGGGCAGGGTGAAGAAGGCGGCCGGGCCTTCGAAGCGCCAGTCCAGCTGGAACTTGAGGGGCTTGGTCTGGGCCTGGGCGGTGGCAAAGCCGGCCGTCAGGGCGAGCGCGATGACGGTCTTGAGGAGGTGGCGTTTGGACATGGGGATCTCCTGATGTGAGCCTGCCTGCAGGCGATGAATGAAAGTGACGATGATGACAACCATCACGGTACTATGAGTTGAGCAAAAAGGGTGCCAGTTCTGTTTTGGTGGATGCGGGATTGAAAACAGAGCTGTATACAGATTGTCTGGTCGATTTTGGCTCCAGATATTCAGACAAACCCTAAAAGGTGCGCACAACGGCGGTGCGTCGCACGGAGATGGTGCAAGTTGTGGTGACGGAATCCCGAGTGCGGATCCAGAACCTTTTTCGATGCCTGGGACCCGGCTGCCGACCGCTGGGAGTTCTGCGCCCCGATGCTCACGCCGCGCCATAGCATGGCATGGGGGCGGTGGTGTGAAGAGCGCGATCAACGAGGCCTACAGCCTGGCCTGGCGGCTCGCACTCTCGCTCTATGCGGCGGCCGTGAAGGTGAAAACGCCCTCGCGCATGAGCCGCGAGAATTCGGCCTCGATCATTTCCTGGACGACCGGGATGGCCAGCTTGCCCTCGGGCTCCAGCCGGGTCGCCAGTACCAGCAGGCGATTGAGCTGGATGCCCGTGATCTGGGACATGACGACCTCGGACGCGGTGCCGGCCTCCTTGTAGACGGAGACCGGCATGATCGTGGCCCACGGCCCCTTCTGGACCAGCGCGCGGATGGTGTCCACCGAGTCCAGCACCGCCTGCACGTTCAGCGTCTTGCCCAGCGGCAGCAATTGCCGCTCGACCAGGTCGCGGTGCAGGCTGGTCATGAGCAGGGGGATGCGGGCCAGTTGGGCGACCGACACCAGCGGGCCCATGCCCATGGACGCGTGGGTGACGAGGGCGAAGGGTTCGCCGATCAGGGGTTGCAGCGAGACGGAGCGTCCCACCCCCGGGTTGGTGACCACGGCCATGTCGATGACGCCGCGCTCCAGCCAGTCCAGCAGCTCCGGCGTGAAGGCCTCGCGCGAGCGCAATTCGACGTCTGGCAGGGTGCGCAGGCAGTGCTCGAACAGGCCCGGCAGCAGCACCCGCGCCAGCGTGGGGGAGACGCCCAGCACCACGGTGGTCTTGGTGTCGCCGGTCTTGCCGGCCAGGCGCTGGCGCACGCGCTGCGCTTCACCGAGGATGCGCTGTGCCGACTCGTAGAAGGTGACGCCAGCCTGGGTCAGCCGCACACCACGCGGCATGCGGTGAAACAGCGCCACGCCCAGGTCGGCCTCCAGTTCCCGCAGTTGTCGTGTCAGGGCCGGCTGGGCGATCGAGATCGCGGCGGCAGCGGCGGTCAGGCTGCCGGCATCGGCAATGGCCACGAAGTAGCGCAGGGTCTTCAGGTTCATGGGGGCAGAAAAGGCGGTCAATCGATATCAGGATGATATGGCATCGCGTGAAATGGGTATTGGACGCACCACCCCGGTCTACCTAAACTTCGGGACTTCCAGTGCACCTGAAAACGCTCATGCGACTCGCCATCCAGGACCGCCTGGCTCAACCCGCTTATCGATAACCGATTGAGATTCCATGGGGATGTGTGGCAGGCCCCGCGTTCCCGTTCCATTCCAGACCCGAAGAAAGCCCATCACTTGAAAGCGCCCAACCCCAATTTCACGCAGGTCCTGCCCGACACCCTGCGCGACTTCATCCAGTCCGCGTTCGTGAGCCAGGGTTTTCCGCAGGCGGATGCCCGTACCATCGCTTCCCTCATGGCCGAAGCCGATCTGCAGGGTTCGGACGGCCACGGTGTCATCCGCCTGCCGATGTACATGAAACGCATCCGCGCCGGGGGCATCAACAAGCATCCTGACATCAAGGTGGTGCGCGAACGCGCGGGCATGGCGGTGCTCGACGGTGACAACGGCATGGGGCACCTCGTGATGTCGCGCGCGGTGGATCTGGCCATCGAGAAAGCACGCACCTGCGGCGTGGCCTGGGTCAGTGCGCGCCACAGCAACCATGCAGGCCCGGCCTCCCTGTACGCACGCAAGCCCCTGCAGCACGACATGCTGGGCCTGTACTTCGCCGTGGGCAATGCCAACCACCTGCCGCCATGGGGCGGCACCGACATGCTGCTGTCCACCAACCCCATCGCCGCCGGCATCCCCGCAGGGAGCGAGCCGCCCGTGGTGCTGGACATGGCCACCACCGTGGCGGCCTACGGCAAGGTCAAGGCCAAGGCCAAACGCGGCGAGATGATGCCCGAAGGCTGGATGATCGATCGCCAGGGCAAGCCCCTGACCGATCCCAACCGTGCCAGCGAAGGCTTCCTGCTGCCCATCGGCGACTACAAGGGCTACGGCCTGGCGCTGGTGGTCGGCCTGCTGGCCGGCACCCTGGGCGGCGGCGCCATGGGCAAGGACGTGGTCGACTTCAATGCCGACCACGTCAGCGTCACCAACACCGGCCAGGCCATCCTGGTGATCGACCTGAGTGCCTTTGGCGATGTCGCTGTCTTCAAGGGCGCGGTGGACACCCTGGTCAGGGACATCCGCAACAGCGAACGCCTGCCGGGTGTGGAACGCATCTGGCTGCCCGGCGAGCAAAGCCATGAACGCCGGCAGAGCTACCAGGCCGGCATACCGATCGCCAACAGCCTGGTGCAGGAGCTGGCCGTGCTGGCCAAGGATCTGGGCATCCAGCCCCTGGTCCAGGGGAGTGCCGCATGATGATGAATTCCTTCAACCCGGCCACCGATGCCCTGCTGGGCAAGTTCTCCATCCACGACGGCCAGGCCATCGAAAATCGCCTGCGTGTGGCCGCGGCATCACAGAAGGCCTGGGCCCGCATGGACGTGCGGCAGCGCACGCCCTACCTGCTGCAGGTCGCGGCCGTGCTGCGTCGCAAGAAGCAGGAACTGGCCCTGCTGATCACCCTGGAGATGGGCAAGCCTTTGAGCGAGTCGCTGGGCGAGATCGAGAAATGCGCCTGGAACTTCGACTACTACGCACAGCAGGGCGAGACCTTCCTGGCCGACCAGGTCATCGCGAGCTCCGCCGCGGACAGCCGCGTGGTCTACGACCCGCTGGGCCTGGTGCTGGCCGTGATGCCCTGGAACTACCCCTTCTGGCAGGTCATGCGCGCCGCGGCACCCGTACTGGTCGGCGGAAATGGCATGGTGCTCAAGCACGCCAGCAATGTGCCGCAATGCGCGCTGGCGCTGGAAGAGGTGTTCAAGGAGGCGGGCCTGCCCGAGGGCCTGTTCACCACCCTGCTGGTCGAGTCCTCGGCCGTGCAGGGCCTGATCCAGGACGAGCGCATCGCCGCAGTGACCTTCACCGGCTCCACACCCGTGGGGCGCAGCATCGCCGCGCAGGCCGGGCAGGCGCTCAAGAAGCAGGTGCTCGAACTCGGCGGCTCGGACCCCTTTGTCGTGCTGGCCGATGCCGACATCGAGGCCGCCGCTGCGGTGGCCGTCAAGGCGCGCTTCTCCAACACGGGACAGAGCTGCATTTCGGCCAAGCGCTTCATCGTCGAGCAGAGTATTGCGGACCGTTTCGCGGAGGCCTTTGTCGCTGGCGCCCGCAAGCTGGTGATCGGCGACCCCCTGCAGGCCGGGACCACCATCGGCTCCATGGCGCGCGGCAAACTGCGCGACGAGCTGCACACCCAGGTCAAGGCCTCCGTGCGGGAGGGCGCAAAAGTCCTGATCGGTGGCCAGCCGGTGGAGGGGCCCGGTGCCTTTTACGAACCCACCATCCTGGACCAGGTCACACCCGGCATGACCGTGGCCATGGAAGAGACTTTCGGTCCCGCTGCCGCCATCCTGCGTGTGGTGTCGGCGGACGAGGCGATCGCTGTGGCCAATGACTCACCATTCGGCCTGGGTGCCTCCCTCTGGACCCGTGACCTCGACCGTGCGCGCCAGCTGGCGCGGCGCATCGATGCCGGCGCTGTTTTCGTGAACGGCCTGGTCGCCTCAGACCCCCGCCTGCCTTTTGGTGGCACCAAGCAATCCGGCTACGGCCGCGAGCTAGGCCACCTGGGTCTGCATGAGTTCATGAACATCAAGACGGTCTGGACCGGACCTGTCAGGGCGGGCTCACACTGATTTCTCAAGATGCGTTGCGGATCAAAAATGTCATGCGGTAGGCGCGTGGACGCCGCCGGGGTAGCCCCCGGCAAGTCCGCGCAACACCCCGCATGGCTTTTTTGGCCGCAACCCGGAGGGAACGTGTTTAAAACCGCGCCATTCGTTGTTGCACTCCTAGCCCAGGCGGCCAGCCTGGGCGTCGTCGCGCGCCTAGACTGGCGCGGTTTTAAATACGTTCGCACTTGAGAAATCAGTGTGAGCCCGCCCTTAACCTGAAATCGACAGCCAAGCTCAAAGGAGAAAACGATGAGTACCGCAACACCGGCACGCAACCCGACCGTGCTCAAGCCCGACCAGATCAAGAGCCATGACCGCGGCGGTGGTGCCCGAACCACGCCGCTGGTGACGCCGGCGGTGGGCGCGCAGAGCTTCATCAACGGCATCACCGAGTTCGCGCCCGGCACGGCCATCCCCTTCCACAGCCACAACTGTGAAGAGAGCGTGATGCTGCTGGCGGGCGACGCCATCATGGATGTCGCCGGACAGGACTCCCATGTGCTCAAGCCCCTGGACACGACCTGGATCCCGCCCAACGTGTCGCACCGTTTCCGCAATATGTCGAACACCGAACCCATGAAGATCCTCTGGATCTATGCCTCACCCAACGCGACCCGCACCCTGACCGAAACCGGCGAAACCCGGATGGTGGCGGTCGAGCACAGCAAGTAATTTCCGCAAGGCAGCGTAGCGTCTGCCATCCGGCCGGATGAATTGAACCTAGAAGGAGACAATGATGATGTTGCGTCTGAACTGCATGCGCCTCTTGAGTGGCGCGGTCCTGCTGTCCGTCATGGGCCTGGCCCTGGCCCAGGCCGACAAATACCCCAGCAAGACGATCCGCCTGATCGTTCCGGCCTCGCCGGGCGGCGGCGCCGATTTTCTCGCGCGTGTCGTGAGTCCGAGCCTGGGTGAAGTGCTGGGCCAGAGCGTGATCGTGGACAACCGCTCGGGCGCTTCGGGCACCATCGCCGCCGATATCACGGCCAAGGCGCCCGGCGACGGCTACACCATGCTGCTGGGCCAGTCCACCAGCATCGCCGTGGCACCCCACATGTACGAGAAGCTCAGCTACGACACCCTGCGTGACCTCAAGCCAGTGACGCTGGTGGCCGAGGTGCCCAACATCCTGGTGGTCAATGCCAAGGTGCCGGCCAACACCGTGCAGGAACTCATCGCCCTGGCCAAGGCCAAGCCCAACAGCCTGAACTACGGCTCCGCCGGCAAGGGCGCGCCCAGCCATCTGGCCGGTGAACTGTTCGAAATGGCCACGGGGGCCCAGCTCACCCACGTGCCATACCGCGGGGCCGGTCCTGCAGTGAATGCCCTGCTGGCCGGTGAGATCGACGTCATGTTCGCGCCCATGGTGGCCGTGTTGCCGCAGGTCAAGGCGGGGCGCATCCGTGCCCTCGCCGTCACATCGGCGCACCGCTCTGCCGCAGCCCCGGAGCTGCCCACCCTGGCGGAATCCGGCCTCAAGGATTTCGAGATCTCCTCCTGGTTCGGTTTCTTCGTGCCTGTCAGCACGCCCGCGGCCATCGTGGACAGGCTGCAGCGTGACACCGCCAAGGTGCTCAAGCAGCCCGGTGTGATCGAGCGCCTGGGCAAGGAAGGTGCCGAGCCGGTAGGCAGCACCCCCGCCGATTTCAACAAATACGTGCGCGCCGAGTACGCCAAATTCGGCAAGCTGGTCCGGGAAAAGAACATCAAGCCCGAGTGATGCCCAGACGCATGACCACCCTGTGCAATTTTTCGAGTAGAGCATGAACCAACCTGATTTGACGACCCTGCGTCCCCGCGCCGACCAGCCCATGGCGCACAACATGAAGCTGATCTCGCACAACGAGCTGCAGGGCTTCGGCGGCATGGGCGAAGGCATCGCCATGCAGATCGCCGACGACGGCCGGCGCATTCTCTGGATGGCGCACGAGTCTGCGCCCAAGAACTTCACCGGCGTTGATGTCAGTGACCCCAAGAACCCGCGCGTGATCGTGCAGACCGAGCTGCCGCACATGAAGGTGCGGTCCAACTCGCTGGACGTGGTGGGCAACATCATGGTGGTGGCCAGCCAGGTCAAGGAACTCGGCGCCAAACCGGCCGGCCTCAACATCTACGACATCAGCAAACCCGAAGAGCCGCGCCTGCTCTCGCACTTCGACTGCTCGGGGCCGTACTCGCGCGGTGTGCACGCCGTCTGGTTCGTGGACGGCAAGACCGTGCACATCTCCTCGGGCGCGCCTGACTTCCAGCCGCGCAACCCCAAGGACGACCAGATCTACCGCATCATCGACATCTCGGATCCGACCAAGCCCTTTGAGAAGGGCCGCTGGTGGTACCCCGGTACCCGTGAAGGCGATGTGGCGCCGCCCCCGCCGCGCCTGCCGGCCCAGTTCGACACGGGCTTCCGGGCCCACAACACCAACGTCTTCCCGCAGCGGCCCGACCGTGCCTATGTGGGCTACATCGATGGGGGTGCCATAGTGCTCGACATCGGCAACCCGGCGGATATCAAGATGGTGTCGCACTGGAACCATTCGCCGCCCTTCAACGGTTTCACCCACACGGTGCTGCCCCTGTTCGAGCGCAATCTGTGGATCGTGTCCGACGAATGCGTGCAGGACGACGGCAAGGACTGGCCCAAGCTGGTCTGGGTGGTGGACTCACGCACCGACGCCAACCCCCTGCCCATAGCCACCTTCCCGGCCCCGCCTTACGACACCTTCGCCAAGCGCGGCGGCCGTTTCGGTGCCCACAACCTGCACGAGAACCTGCCGGTTCCCTGTTCCTTCCGCTCGGAGACGCTGTTCATCGGTACTTTCTTCAACGCCGGCGTGCGCGTCTACGACACCAGCAACCCCTACCAGGTGCAGGAAGTGGCCTACTACGTGCCGCCCACGCCGGCTCTGTCCTCGCGCGGCGCGGTCCAGCTCAACGACGTCTACGTCGACGAGCGCAAGCTGGTCTACACGGTCGACCGCTTCAGCGGCGGGCTCTACATCCTCGAAATGAATGTCTGATTGGTCCGCGACATCCGGCGAGCGTGACGCGCTGGCCGGCAAGATCCCGGTCACGCTGATCACCGGTTTCCTCGGCGCGGGCAAGACCACGCTGATCAGCAAGCTGGTGCGGCACCCGGACATGGACCGGGTGGCGGTGGTCATCAACGAGATCGGCGAGATCGGGATCGACAACGACCTGGTCAAGATGTCGACCGAGAGCGTCAGCCTGCTGGCCAACGGCTGCCTGTGCTGTTCCGTGCGCACCGATCTGCAGGACACCTTGCGCGAGCTCTTCGGCGACCGGCGCGCCGGGGTCATTCCCGACTTCGACCGCGTCATCATCGAAACCACCGGCCTGGCCGATCCCGGCCCGGTGATCCAGACCCTGTCCAGCGACACCATGCTGGGCGCGCACTACCGCCTGGACGGCGTGGTGACCCTGGTGGACGCGGTCAACGCGCGTGACCAGCTGGCCCAGCAGCCGGAGTCCCAGCAGCAGATCGCGCTGGCAGACCGCATCTTCATCACCAAGAGTGATCTGGTGCCTGCCGCAAGCGTGGATGAGCTCATCGCCGACATCGCCGCGATCAACACACGGGCCGACATCCGCCGCTGCACCAAGGGCGAACTGCATCCCCGCGACCTGATCGGCCTGGGCCTGCAAAGCGAACGCGCCGGGCAGGACACCCTGCGATTCCTGGGCGAGGCTGGCTCGAGCGAGGGTGCCACTGCGGAGGAGGGCGCCTACCTGGCAGGGCGGCTGCCTGGCCGGCATCATCCTTCCGTGCGCAATTTTTCCCTGCGATTTGAGGCCCCGTTCACCTGGCCCGCGTTCTCGGCGGCCATGGAGCTGCTGATCTCCCTGCGGGGCAAGGACATGCTGCGCGTGAAGGGCATCGTGAATGTCGAAGGGCGGCCCGTGGTCGTGCAGGGCGTGGGCCATGTGTTCCACCCGCCAGTCACGCTGGACCGCTGGCCCAGCGCAGACCAGGGCAGCCGCATCGTCTTCATCGCGCGCAACATCGATGCCGACAAGATCAGTGCCCTGTTCCAGGCCGTCGGCGGCATCGGGGCCACGCCCTAGCAAGCTTGCGTCAGGGGGGGGAGCTTCAGTGTCAACTGGCGCCAGCGACCGTCCGCCCTGTCGTCCGACTGGATTGCGCCGCTGAAATCCAGGGTGCGCCGGTCGGCGGCAGGCAGACGCAAGACCAGTGAGTCCTGCTGGGGGGCACACAGGCCTTCCCGCCCCAGCGCAAACTGCAGGCGCTGCGGCGTGCAGCGCACCTGCAGCCGCCATTGACCGCAGGAGCCTTCGCGCCAGGCTTGGGTGCGGCCATCGTCTTCAAAGCAGGTCGTTTCGAACACGCCATTGCCCACGAAGGGAAACACCTGGAAGCCGCGCACGTCTTCGACCCGGCCGAAATGAATCTCGCCGACATTCATCGGAATGGCACAACCTTCGCGTGCCAGCAGGGGCGGCGGGCCGTCCAGCGGCGCGTCCAGCGTCACCTCTTGGCCAGCCTTGAAATGCCGCGCGCTGTGCCATTCGTACCAGCCCCCGGAGCCCGGCAGCCACACACGGCGCTCGCGCTGGCCCGCTTCGACCACCGCCGCCGCCAGCAGGTTCGGACCGAGCAGCATGTCGTCGTTCTCTTCGAGGCAGCGCGGATCGTCGGGGTAGTCGTGGTAGGTGGGACGGATGATGGGCTCGTAGGCGCTGTGGGAACGCCACACCAGGTCGTAGAGATAGGGCATGAGCCGGTAGCGCAACACGATCAGCGCGCGGATCTGCGGCGTGATGGCCGGGTACATCCAGGGCTCGTTGACGGTCTGGTCATCGTTCCAGGAATGGATGCTGAAGCGGGGCAGGAAGATGCCATGCTGCACCCAGCGCAGCAGCAGCTCAGGGCCGGGCGCAGGACCGGAGAAGCCGCCGATGTCGTGCCCGGTGTTGGACACGCCCGACATCGCCAGGCCCAATCCCATGCGGATGTTGTAGCGCAGCGTTTCCCAGGACGTGTAGTTGTCACCCGACCAGGTCTGCACATAGCGCTGCATGCCCGCGGCGCCGGAGCGCGACACCAGGTAGGGCCGGTCCTGCGGCGCGAACTCGGTCTGGGCCGCGTGTGAAGCCTGCATCATCAGCAGGGTCTGCAAGGGCCGCGCCTCGCGCGCCGGCCGTGGTGAACCAAAGCCGTGGGCCAGGGCCTGCTCGCTCCAGATCTCGTATTCGTTGTTGTCGTTCCAGGTGGCGGGGATGCCCAGCTTGAGCAACTGCTCGGTGACCTGATGTTTCCACCAGGCGATGGTGGCGGGGTTCGTGAAATCGAGGTAGGCGCCAGTGCCGTCCCAGAACTGCACGGCGGTGGGCTGGCCATCCGGGTCCCGCACTAGCAGGCCGGCCTGACGGGCTTCCTCGAAACGCGGATGGTCGCGCAGCAGGGCGGGCTTGATGTTGGGCACCAGGCGCACCCCGCGGGCCAGGTAACTCTGGACGAAGCGCGCGGGCTCGGGGAACTTGTCGCGGTTCCAGTGGAACACGTAGCGGCCCGGGCCGATCGAGGTGTAGCCCGAGGACAGGTGGAAGGAGTCGCAGGGGATGTCGTGTTGCTCGCAGCGTTCGAGGAACTCGCCCATGCACTCCTGCGCGTTGGGCGCGTCGGTGTAGCGCATGGTCGAGCCCGAATAGCCGAGTGCGTAGCGCGGCGGAAAGATGGGTCGGCCGGTGAGCCATGTGTAGCGGCGCGTGATGGCTGCCGGGTCTGCGCCGGCGATGTAGTAAAGGTCCAGGTCGCCGTGGTCGGCCACGAAGTAGCGGTAGTGCCCGTGGTAGTTGTCCATCTCGCGGCCCATGTCGAAGCTGCAGTCGGACAGGGTGTCGTAGAACAGACCGAAGCACAGGCCTGCATCTTTCTCGCCGCCCTTGCGGGTGATGTAGAAGGGTATGTGCTTGTACAGCGGGTCGGTGCTGCGCGCGCTATAGCCCATGGGGTCGAGGTTGCACATGCGGAAACGCTGGCCCGCGCGGTTGGCGTCGCCGGCGCGTTCACCCAGGCCGAAGTAAGCCTCTCCGGGATCACGCTGCAGGTAGTGGTAGACCCGCTGATCCCACCAACCGAAGTTGTAGCTCTGGGTCGGCCGGTCGGCTGCGGTGGCCTGCCATTGGCCCTGGTGCCTGCTTTCCCAGCGGCAGAAGAAACCGGCCAGCGTGATGGTCAGGCGCACCGAGCTGGTGGTGATCTGCAATTGCGCAGCGTCTTCCTTGAGTTCGAAGGCAGGGAGCGTGTAGCCACTCACATCAAAGCGGTCACGACCTTCGACGGGCAGGTCTTCCAGGCCGGGGGCCACCGTCCAGCTGCGCGGCATCTGCAGCCGGCCTTGCGGCAGCACCAGCACGCGGACGATGTCCTCCTCCAGCACCCAGATGTGGACTGTGGCGTCGCCGCTGCTCTTGAGGACGAGGTGGTTGACGCTGCGCGATTGCAGGGCGAAGACGGGGGCGTGGTCGAGGCGCATGGTCGACAGGTTCATATGGCGTGGGGACCAGGGGTTCAGAGACGCAGGCCGGCCTGGTCGAAATAGTGCAGATGCTCCAAAGGGGCCGTGACCTTGACGGTGTCGCCGCGTTGGATGGTGGTCTGGCCGGGCAGGATGACTTCGAACGGTGCGTCGGGCACCACGTTGCCGTGCAGGATGCTGGTGCTGCCCAGCTGTTCGACCTGCGACACCTTCATCTGCAGGGGGCCCTGTTCGGACAGCTGCGCATGTTCGGGGCGGATGCCCACGGTCGTCGTGCCGGTTCGGCTGCCAGGCATCAGCGCTACGGGCACGAAATTCATGCGCGGGCTGCCGATGAAACCGGCCACGAACTGGTTGCAGGGCCGGTTGTAGAGCTCCAGTGGCGAGCCGACCTGCTCGATGCGGCCGGCGCGCAGCACCACGATCTTGTCGGCCATGGTCATGGCCTCGACCTGGTCGTGGGTCACGTAGATCATGGTCGCACCCAGGCGGGCGTGCAGGTCGCGGATCTCGGCGCGCATGGAAACGCGCAGCTCGGCGTCGAGATTGGACAGGGGCTCGTCGAACAGGAAGAGCTTGGGCTCGCGCACGATGGAGCGACCGATGGCCACGCGCTGGCGCTGGCCTCCGGAGAGCTGGGTGGGCTTGCGCTGCAGCAGTGGCGCCAGCTGCAGCATGGCGGCGGCGGCGTTGACCTTGCTCTCGATCACCGGCTTGGCCACGCCCAGGTTTTCCAGACCGAAGGCCATGTTGTCGTACACGCTCATGTGCGGGTACAGCGCGTAGGACTGGAACACCATGGAACAGCCGCGATGCGCGGCGCTCACCTCATTGACACGCTGGCCGTCGATGCGGATGTCGCCGCTGCTGGCCGGCTCCAGCCCGGAGATGATGCGCAGCAGGGTGGATTTGCCGCAGCCCGAGGGGCCGACAAAGACCACGAATTCACCGTCGGAAACGGTCAGGTCCACACCATGGATGATGGTGCTCTTGTCGAAGGTCTTGACGACTTGGGCGAGTTCGAGGGTGGCCACGGGGTAGTCCTAACGGTTCATTTCACACCGGCACTGGCGATGCCGGTGGCGATGTATTTCTGCAGGAAGGCGAAGACCAGGCTGATCGGGATCAGGGTGATCACGGTCATGGCCAGCAGGTAGTGCCACTGTGTGTTGAGTTCGCCCTGGAAGGCGTTGAGTGCGAGTTGCAGCGTGAAGTGCTCTGATTTAGATAGCACGATCAACGGCCAGAGAAAATCGTTCCAGCGCCACATCAGGGAAAAGATGGCCAGCACTGCGATGGCCGGGGCCGACAGTGGCAGGATGATCTTCCAGTAGATGCGCCACTCGCTGGCGTTGTCCATGCGCGCGGCTTCGAGCAGCTCGTCGGGGATGGTCAGCATGTACTGGCGCAGCAGGAACACGCCGGTGGGGGTGGCCACCGCCGGCAGGATCACGCCCCAGAGGTTGTTCAGCAGGTTCAGCTCGGAGATCACCAGGAAGGCCGGCACCAGGATGATGGTGGGCGGGATCATCAGTGTGGCGATGATCAGCACGAACACGGTCTTCTGGCCGGTGAACTGGTATTTGGACAGCGCGAAGGCCGCCATCGAATTGAACAGCAGCGTGATGAGGGTCGCCACGACGGTGATGAACACGCTGTTCCACAGATAGCTGCCAAAAGCGAATTTGCCGAACAGCTCGGTGTAGTTGCCGCTGGCGAACTTGAGTTCGTTCACCGGCTGGCGGTCGTTGATGTTGATGCGCAGCTCGGTCTGCGGCGCCGCCGGGTCGACCATGGTGGCCACGATGCCGATGCGACGCACCTGGGCCAGCTCACGGACCTGCCCCTGTTCGTCTTTGGCCAGGAAAAGCGGCAGGGGCTTGTCATGGCCCTCGACCCGTACTTCTTTCTGGCTGTAGGGCAGGAAGCTGGGCGGGAACTGGCTCAGGGCGCTTTCGGTCTTGAAGGACGACATGATCAACCAGAGCACCGGGCCGAACATCACCACCAGGCCGGCCAGCAGGTAGAAGTAGGACAGCCAGTCCGTCCAGTGCAGGTACAGGCCGCCATGCGCGCGGCCCCGGGTGCGGGTGAGGAAATTTGCCATGGCCGCGTTCCCTATTTTTTAACCTTGCCGGCTTCGCTGGCCTTGGACAGCCGCAGCTGCGCCAGGGTGAGCGCCATCAGGCCCAGGGCCAGGATCAGCGAGGCCGCGGCCGCCAGGCCATAGAGGTGGATCTGCTCGGCGAAACCGGTCTGGTAGATGTACTGCACGATGAAGGTGGTGGCCGAACCCGGCCCGCCCCCGGTGAGCACGAAGACCTCGTCAAAGGTCTGCACCGCGCGGATCATCACCAGCACCAGCACCACGATCAGGTTGGGCATGAGCAGGGGCAGGGTGATGCGGGTGAGCACGCGCCACGGCGGTGCGGCGTCCATCTCCGCGGCTTCGTACACGTCCGAAGGTATGGCCTGCAGTCCGGCCAGCAGGATCAGGGTGTAGAAACCCATGTGCGCCCAGATGGACACCACGATGACCCAGAAGAAGGCCCAGTGCCGGTCCAGCAGCCAGTTCACCGG